>JBFKSL010000266.1:0-6321 GCA_041626995.1 Ketobacter sp.
ATTACTGAAAAGCGTCTTCAGCAAGCAGAAGATTGGTTAAAACGGCAAGATCACGTCACCAATGTAGTGTCGGAAATCGGCGGTGCCTCACCGCGTTTTCTACTCACCTATACACCGGAATACAATTACCCCAGCTTTGCCCGTGTGCTGGTGGATGTGGACGACTATAAAGCGATTAAGCCTTTGCATTTCCAATCGCAAATCAACCTGTCGGAGATGTATCCCGATGCCATCATCAACGCCCGTCAATTCGTTAACGGGCCGTCAACGGGCGGCAAAATTCAATTGCGACTGTACGGCCCCGACAATGAAGAATTACGTAAATTAAGCAATCAAGTGCTCGATATAATCACCGCCAACCCAAACGCCAAAGCCGTACGTGATGAATGGCGCGACATGACCAAAGTGCTGCGTCCCCAGCTGGCAGAGATTCAAGCTCGCCGCCTAGGTATCGACCGCCCCGACTTGGCTAACGCTGTACAGTATGCGGTGGATGGCAACCCGGTGGGTGTATTTCGAGACAAAGATGAATTACTGCCCATCATCACCCGCGCGCCAGAACAGGAACGTACCGACCTTTCCAATTTGGAAAACATTCAAGTATGGAGCCCGGCAGCCCAACAAATGATTCCAGCCGGACAAATCACCGCAGGTTTTGACCTGGAATTTGAGAATCCTTACATTTGGCGCCGCAACCGCACCAAGATGCTGAAAATCCACGCCGACCCCTTAGTTGGGTTGCCCAGTGAACTGCTCGCGGACATCAAGCCAAAAATTGAACAAGCGCTCAACGTGGATATTTATGCCGCCAGTAATGGCAAGGTAAACATAAGCCATGACGATCCCCGCTATAACGCCAAAACCCTCAAAGTGGCCTACAACCAATTTTGGCCACTGAAAGACAAACCCGGCTACTTTATGGCCTGGGGTGGCGAAGCAGAGGATTCCTCTCGCGCACAAGGTAGCCTACAAGGCTACTTGCCCATCTTTTTCGGGCTAATGGTACTCATCGTTCTGGGACTGTTCAACTCCATCAAGAAAACCCTGGTGATCTGGCTCACCGTTCCTTTGGCAATGATTGGGGTAACAGCTGGGCTGTTAATCTTTAAACAACCCTTTGGCTTTATGTGTTTGCTGGGCCTGCTAAGTTTGTCGGGCATGCTGATTAAAAACGCCATCGTATTAATCGATGAAATCGACAGCAATCTGAAAAAAGGTATGGAGCCCGCTAAAAGCATTGTTGAAGCCGGTGTAAGTCGTGCTATTCCGGTTATCAATGCGGCCGCGACCACCATCTTAGGCATGATTCCTCTACTGGGAGACGCCTTCTTTATATCTATGTCGGTGACCATTATGTTTGGCCTGGGCTTTGCCACGATTCTCACGCTCATTGTGGTTCCAGTGCTGTATGCCACCCTATTCAGATATTAAAGCAACTACACAACCCACTATTCCTGATCGAGGACTAGGCTAGTTAGGCCAGGCCTCGATCAGAAAACACATAAATACACCAAACTCCCTATTACCTTGCTAAAAGTTGAACTATATTTAATAAGGCTTGGACGCTATTTTGTGGAATTTCATTGAGTTAGAAGGAACATTCAATGACCTTATACAGTTTGGTTGATAAGGTTAGTTAGGTTATAGTCCATTACACTGGGTTTGCTCGGTACAGGTAGATAAATGAAGGTTATTAACAGTTTTAGAATTCCTCTCTTTCTATGCAGTCTACTGCTGCCCTTAAGCACCTTTGCCGATTCGTTTGATGATGCAGTAAATGAATACATTCGTGGTTATAAGGCTTGCACCGAAGCCAACACCCTTCGCACGCAAAATCTTCAGGACGCCAAACGCAAGTTCAACACTTATCTGAGCCATTTAAAGAAAGCCAAAGCCATTGATCCATCCATTCTAAGCACCACCCAACGGGATATGGATTCCAACCTGCGTTATTGTGAGCGGGTAGAACTGAATATCAAACGTGCTGAAGCCACCCCCATTTTGGAAAAAGGGTTCACCTATTGTGACAGCGCGAAAGACTCCCTAAAAGCTGGCGATGCATCAGCAGCTCAAGCCAGCATGAATGAATATAAGCGCTATCGTGACGATGCCATGATGATCACCGAAAGCATTATGGATGTATTCGCATTAGCCTCAAAAGTGCGTTCCTGTGGTCGGCTTGAAGAAAAACTCAGCGTAGCCATGGAAAAAGAAAATGCCATTATCGCTAAAATGGATGCCGCCATTGCTGGTTATCAGGAAGTGATTAAAAACTGTGAAGCGGCCAAAACCACAATCACCTCCCCCAAGTTCACCCTGGACCAACTGGATAATGTGAACAAACAAATGAACGCGGCCAACAAAGCCAAAAAAGATGCCCGCAAAATCAACGAAGCCTTTGACACCTTAAAAGCGCAACCCAACCGTACCAAAAGCCAGGAGTTACAAAAAGCCATTGATACGGCAACCACTTGTGAAGGGGCCACGTCAGAACACATCCGCACGGCCACTAAAAACAAGCGCGCACTTGAGCGCAAAATTGAAACCGGTATCGCAAATTTAGATAAAGCACAAAAATCCTGTGAGAACGCCAAAAATCTGAGCAACCGTTTTTCCTCTGATGCTGATGTAAGTAAAGCCGAAGCAGATTACAAAACTTCTGCAGATCTAAAACGCAAAGTAACCGGCGACAAAGATTTAATTGCAACCGTGCAAAAATACCCAAGCTGGCGTTCGAGCCAATCTTTTTCCAAATTAATGAAGTCTACCGAGAGCTGCCAAAAAACCACTTCTGCCAGCATCAAGAAACAAAAGGCCAACTTTGCACTGCAACAGAAAAAGGTAAAAGACGATGCCGCTCGCAAAGCCAAGCTTGAGCAAGAACGCAAACGCTTAGCTGAGGAAAAAGTCCGCAAAGAAGCCGAAGCTGCCAAAGCCGCTGCCGAGAAAAAACGCCAGGAAGAATTAGCACGCAAGAAGGCCGAAGAAGAAGCCCGCAAAGCCGCCGCTCTATCTGATGTGGAAGAAGAGGTGGAAGATGATGAGTTTGGTGACTTTGGCGATGAAGAAGACGCAGCCGGAAAGTCCTGGACAGACTTGGTTAAATAGTTATTTCACGCAAAGAAAAAACCCAGCACTTGCTGGGTTTTTTTATGGAATAAAAAAGGCCCGCTTGTTCGCGGGCAAAGGACTACAGAGGGAAACGGTTAGTAGAAGCCAAAGTTGTCTTCTTCCATATCCATCAAGGTGTCTATGCCACCGTTGATGGTTTCAACTAATGATTTTGTTCTGGGCAGAATGCGTTTGAAGTAGAACTTGGCAGTCTGCACTTTTGCGGTGTAAAACCCTTCTTCAGTGGTGCCTTCTGCTAATTTTTCTTGCGCTGTTTTTGCCATTAAGGCCCAGAAGTAAGCAAGAGTAATATAACCACTGTACATCAGATAGTCTACCGCAGCAGCGCCAATTTCTTCCTGATTAGCCATGGCACGCATGCCAATTTGAGTGGTTAAATCGCCCCATTCTTTATTTATGGTAGCTAATGGTTCAATAAATTCCTTAATGCTTTCGTTATCTGCATTTTCTTTGCAGAACTGGTACACAATCTTAGTGAAGTTTTTTAGCAGCGCACCTTGAGTCAGCATAACTTTACGACCCAGTAGGTCTAACGCTTGAATGCCAGTTGTACCTTCATACAAAGTGGAGATGCGAGTATCACGCACGATTTGTTCCATGCCCCACTCACGAATAAATCCATGACCACCAAATACCTGCACACCGTGGTTAGCTGCTTCCAGACCCACTTCGGTACAGAACGCTTTGGCAATCGGAGTTAAGAAAGCCATCAAATCATCAGCCAGTTTTTTCTCTTCTTCATCCTGAGCGTGCTCAACTTTGTCACCCTGCATAGACAGGTAGAACAACAACGCACGACCGCCTTCAGCAAACGCTTTTTGAGTTAACAGCATGCGACGCACATCAGGATGCACAATGATTGGATCGGCTTCTTTGTCTGGAGCTTTAGGACCAGTTAAAGAGCGCATAGCCAAACGTTCTTTGGCATAAGTTAATGCGCCTTGGAATGAAGCTTCTGCGGCAGATACACCTTGCAGTGCGGTACCGATACGAGCTGTATTCATAAAGGTGAACATGCAGTTCAAACCGCGGTTAGGCGGGCCAATCAAATAACCTTTGGCGGCTTCAAAGTTCAGCACACAGGTGGCAGAAGCTTTGATACCCATTTTGTGTTCAATAGAACCACAGGTAACTGCGTTACGCTCACCCAGGCTGCCGTCTTCGTTCACATTTACTTTGGGAACGATAAACAAAGAAATACCTTTGGTGCCTGCAGGAGCATCAGGTAAACGCGCCAACACGATGTGGATAATGTTATCCACCATGTCATGGTCACCGGCAGAGATAAAAATCTTAGTACCAGTAATGGCGTAAGAGCCATCAGCATTGGGCTCAGCTTTCGTGCGCAGGATGCCCAGATCGGTACCACAATGCGGTTCAGTCAAACACATGGTGCCAGTCCACTCACCGCTGATCAGACGAGTCAGATACTGCTCTTTTTGCTCAGGCGTACCATGAGATTCCAAGGTTTTTACAGCACCATGGCTCAAGCCAGGATACATACCCCAGGACCAGTTCGAGGTGCCTACCATCTCGCTCATCACGATACCTAAAGAGTTTGGCAGACCTTGGCCACCTTCTTCGATAGGAGCACTCAGAGCAGGCCAGCCGCCTTCTACGTATTTTTGATAGGCTTCTTTAAAACCTTTGGGGGTAGTTACATTGCCATCTTCAAAGCCACAACCTTCTTCGTCACCGCTGCGGTTGATGGGAGCCAGCTCGTTCTCACAAAATTTCGCGCCTTCTTCTACAATGGCGTCGATCAATTCACGGTTAACTTCTTCATCGCCACGGAGTGCTTTGTAGTGATCTTCTACATTCAATACTTCGTGCATTACAAACTGGTAATCACGTCTGGGAGCTTTGTATTCTGGCATGGTTCTACCCTCTTGACCCATTAAACTGCATGGGTACATTCAATCACAAAGTTCAGCTTGGGCTAATTCGCTCAAGCCGCGAAAAATGGGCACTATTGCACAAGCAATAGCACCTTAAATTACAGCACGGCACGCATACTACCCGAACTTTTCAAACAAGCGTTAGAATTTTTGATGACTTGGAAGTCAAGAAAATTCCAGCTAGAACTCAGGCTTTGGTGCAATAAACATAAGTTTCAAACATATGTTTCATTTCGTCAATGTGGTTTTATAGTTTAAGCAGTCAGAATGACCCGATAACAAAGAGAATTGGCCGTAAATCAGCCACTTAGTTGAAAAGAAAACTTACAGTAGCTTATACAAGGATGTCGAGGAATCCACTTTTGCCGTATGGATTTTGCGGATCAACCAGTCCCTGTTGATTGGCTTGCTGTATCAAGCTGGTGGAACCCAGTAGAATTTTCTCCAATTCTTCCCTGGCATTGGGGCGCTCCGATTTGACCTCATCGCTGGATGCAGAGTCTTCCTCATCGCTGGATTCTGCTTCCTGCGTAGACTGCACAACGGAGAAGGTAATTGGCCCAGGGCTTTCCTCTTCCACTGGTTCAGGTTCTTCAGCAGCCTGTTCGGCTTCACGCTTGGCTCTTGCTTCTTCTGCCTGCTCTGCTCTGGCCTGTTTTTCCCTCTCAGCTTGTTCCGCATTTAAGGTCTGAAGCTCTGCTCTTGCTTGCAACTCCAACTGCGCGGCTTTTGCCGCCACTCTACGATCCTGGGTGGAAGGTTGCGCCGGTGCCAAGGCGGCCGCTTGAATGGTTTGCGCCTTTTCTATAGTAGCCTCTGGATCACCAGCCACTTCTGAAGTGCTGATACTCACCTCTCCACCGATGGCGTAGTTTTTGCCGTCAGGACCACGAGAGTATTGAAAGCTGGCATTGCCAGCATAACGACCACCTACCGCTGCATGAGCGGCTTCATGCACTCGCACTTCACGATCTCGGGCACGTAACTGCTGTATAAGGGCCTGATCTTCTTCAGTTAATGCGCTGGGATCAGCTGATTCCCGATCCGAACCCGAAGCCTGCTCCTGGCTAGAACCGTTTTCGGTGGGGGTTTCGCTTTCTTGCGCCTGAGTGTTTTCCTGTTGCTGTTCGGGTGCAACCGACGTTTCCACTGTAGAAAACAGCTCATTTTGAGCCCGAGCATCTTTCTCGGTTTCAACTATTGGGGGAATATCGGCACGAACTACTTCCTGCTCAACCCCACCGGGTGTGGTTGAGTTTGCGAAGTTGACCACTTGAGCGGCCTGTTGTTG
>JBFKSL010000267.1:0-6299 GCA_041626995.1 Ketobacter sp.
GGCTCGATAGGTTTAAATACTTTTGTGTAATTAGGGTCATGCCTTTGATAGCGTCCGCTTGCCCAGGTTCTAACTTTAGCGCCTGCGAGTAAAAGTGATAGGCACTATTTGTTTTGGGGAACATTAAACGTTCGCGACGTAGCGCGTCTTCCGCCTTACTAAGCAGCTGGTTTACCTGCTCTGTCGATGGTGGTGAAATCTGAGCAGCCATTTCCACTACTTCAACAGCAGATGTTGTATTGGCAGAGGCTAGCATAGTGCTTGCCTTAGCTTCTTGTTGTTCAAGCTTTTCAGTCAGTTTCAGGATGTCGTCGCTGTATTGGTTTAACTTGGGATTTTGTGGATCAACCTGTTTTAGTTTAGTTATCTCGGTTTTTGCCAGATCCAATTTTTCTTCACCAATAGCGTGTTCAATGCCTTGTTCATAGATACTGGCAATATTCGTTATGCCATTAAGCGCCACTTCGTTTTTGGCATCAAGCACAAGCACGCGAGCAAAGTAATCGTTGGCACTTTTTCCTTCTGGTGTGATCAAGTTACCCTGATCTGCGGCTATTTGCGCTTGACTCAAAAGCGTATTAATTTCGTTGGCAAGTTTCTGAACTTGTTGTTGTTGCTCAGTTATGTTTCGGTGCAATTTTGCCAGTTGTTTTTCCACCTGGTTAATATTGGGGTGGCTAGGAGCAATCAGTTTGGCTTGTTCAAGAGATTTTTTCGCGAGGTTTGGTTCTTTTTTTTCTTCTATGGCGATAAAAGCCTGTTCCAAATACCAACCAGCGATACGATCAATTCCAGCTTGAGCATCAATGTTGTCTTTGTCTAGCTCAAGCATGGATCGATAGTGGTCATATGCTTCTTTTAAGTTTTGGTTTTGCTCTGCTCTTAATGCTTTTTTTGCAATGACTTCTAGCTTGCTGGAAAGAGGAATAACGGGTTGGGTTTTTTCAATAAGGGTGCTGACTTTTTCTTCAATTGGAGTGGGTGAGGGGTCACCCATGCTGAGCACGAAAACACTTGGAACAATAATAATGGAGGTTAGCGCTGCAATTTTCTTTGGTGATTGCTTTAATCCTTCCACAAACTTGCGCGCTTTGTGTTCTGCCCGTTGTTGCCAGGGAATCATTTCAATAGCTGTAGTTTTATTGGAAATATCTTCGACTGATGTATTGTTTACGGGTAGGGGTGTTGGGCGCCGCAATGTTCCAGTGGAAACTCTGGCGCCTGTTGCCGATTGGGGCGTGAATATTTTTGTACCACCGCTGGTTTCGTATTCGCCATTCCTGAGTTTAAGTGATCCCCAGGTTGCGGCCGGCACCATCAAAAAGGGCTCCAGCGCTTGCGTAATTTCTTCTGCATTTTGGTAGCGGTCTTCTGGTTTTTTAGCCACCATTTTTTCCAAAATATCCTGAAGAAATTCGTAGCACTGGGGCAGTCGGGGAATGGGCTCAGAAATATGCTTAATAGCCGCAGCCACGGAAGAATCCGCCTTGTATAGGGGGCGGCCTACTAAAACCTCATACAGCACGACGCCTAAACTATAGATGTCGGACCGTGTGTCTATTTTTTTCGCCAAGGCCTGTTCAGGGCTCATGTAATGGGGCGAGCCAACGATCATGCCTGTGCTAGTCATGTTGGCATCGTGGGTATCCAGCGCTTTGGCGATACCAAAATCGGTGAGAACGCTGGTGTTGTCTTCGCGGAAGAGAATATTTTCCGGTTTAATATCGCGATGAATGTAAGATTTGGAATGTGCGTAGGCCAAAGCGCTGGCGGTTTCATAAATTACCGCCAGTGCTTCATTGGGTGGAAGGCCTTTGGCTAGCCGTGATTTTAAGTCGCCGCCGGGCAAATATTCCATGGATAGATAATGGAAATTTCCCTGTTGGCCAACGTCGTAAACGGGAACAATATTTCGATGATTCAGGCTGGCGATGATTTTTGCTTCACGTAGGAAACGTTCGCCAAAAATAGGATCACCTGTTAAGTGGGGCGACATGATTTTTAGTGCGGCCTGGCGATCAAAGCTTTCCTGTATAGCGAGATAAACCGTTGCCATACCTCCCTTGCCAATAACTTTGATTGTTTTGTAACCAGGTATTGCCACTTCCATTATGAAAACACCAAATTGAATATGTGTTGTGTGCCTATGGGACAATTAGAACCCATTTCCATTAAGGTAGGGCGATCAGAGTATTTTGTCGTGTTTAAAACTGTTTTTTTGGCCTAATGCCAGTGGTTGTTTTGTTAAAACTTAAAAACAACCGGATGCTAAACCAACAAATATCATAAAACCAGTTTAATGCGTCTGGTTTGCCTTATGATTCAAACCGCGCCCAATGAAATGTGTAAAACGTGAAAGGTATCACTTTTTTTTCTTTATGTGTATATAGCGGGAAAGCGCGTCATTCGTTTTGTGAATATTCCACAATATTATTTCAAGGTGCTTATAACTAATTACAAGCACCTTAGAATGAGTGGTGTTAAACAAATTATTTTGTTGTTTGTTTTTTCAACGTTGCTGGTTTTTTCGTCAATTTAAAAATTCACGATGGGTGCTTGATATACCACGGGTCCGGTTGGTAGTCCGGTTGGTGATCCACCTTCGGGTTCTAAGCTTATCGCTAAGCCATCGCTGTTCTGTAAAACGTTGAGTAACTGTGGTGAAAGCACCGTTTCCACGGCACTGCCTGATACGGGCATTAGACCCATGGATTGAGGATTGCCTTGTTTAGGCAGCATCCAAAGCTCAAAAGCCTGATTGTCTACTGCAACGGCTTGGGCGTTGATAGGCTTCACGACGAGTTTTCCAGTACGGCTATTGGTGGTAATTAACCACAGCGGTTTGGCTTGTTCATCATTGAACATGGCTATCTGGTCGGGCTGGCCTGGTTGAATCAGAGTCTGTTGAGTAATCGCTATAGCCAGAACAATTACTAACGCGGCGCTAACGGCGCTCCAACTACGCCAGAACCATAAAGCTGATTCGGACTTTTGTTGTTGCGGGTTGATGCGCTGTTCGATTTTTTTCCATATCTTTCTGGGCGGAGCTTGACCTGGTAGAGCTTCTACCATTGGGTTGATTTGTTGCTCCCATTCCCACACTGCATTACGGGCTTTATAAGAATCCATCATTAGTCGTTCAAAGCGCCGCCTTGCACTGCCACGCATTGTGCCTAAAACGTATTCCGCTGCGAGTTGTTCCAACAATTCGGGTTTTAAATAGTTCATGCTTGCAGGCACCTTCGTAAACTTTGTAAGCCACGTCTAATCCAGCTTTTTATGGTTCCCAAGGGCGAAGGAATACGTTGCATCAACTCCTGGTGACTAAGACCTTCCACAAAAGACATTATAATCAGTTGTTTTTGTTGGTCAGTGAGTTGATCCAAACAAAGTTCCAAGGCGTTAAGTTCGTCACCCTTTGCAACCCAATTTAATGGGTCCGGTTCGTTTGAAGTGCGTTCTTCCAGATGATCGTCCAGGCTATCGGTGGGTTTATGTGCACGTAAATGATCCAATGCCCGATAGCGCACGATGCTTGTTAGCCAGGTAGAAACATTGCCACGGTCCTGATGGTATTCCGATGCGTGGTGCCAAATCTTCACAAAGGCCTCCTGCAACACTTCTTCTGCCCATTCTTTGTTCTTCAGCATACGTAGACAAAGGCTGTATAGCATGGGGGAAGTATTAGCATACAGTCTTCGAAACGCCTTTTGATCACCTTGGGCTGTCGCCTGCAGTAGGTTGAGTAATTCAGTTTGATTGGCCATTTATTGCCTCTTCAATCCATCCATTTCTTACTAATACGTAAACTCTGGCGAATTGGATGCAAAAAAATAAAATATTTTTTTTCTGCATCCAAAAGCCTTTTCTCTCCGTATAGATCAAGTGCAATTGCACAACAACTTATTAAATCTATTCCCAAGGAGGGAACCTTATGAAAACCCAGCATATGACGAACCCCATAGCAATTGGTATAGCTGCTGCGCTGTTTGGCTCAGCCATGGGGGGATTGGTGAGTAATGACGCTCAAGCATCCAGTCACCGTGAAGCACCCTTTATCACCAGTATGCCAAAAGTTGATGGCACAGACTTGTATATGTTTCGTAGCTATGAGTCTGGTCGAGAAGGGTATGTAACTTTAATTGCTAATTATTTGCCACTTCAAGATGCCTATGGTGGCCCAAATTACTTTGATTTGGACAGAAAAGCCGTTTATGAAATCCACATAGATAATAATGGTGATGCGCAGGAAGATATCACCTATCAGTTTGATTTTCAGGATCGGTTTAAAGATCTGGCCCTGAACATTAATGGAGAAACAGTTTCTGTTCCCCTAAAAAATATTGGTGGAATTGGCCCAAATAAAGGAAATACAGATGCCCTAAATGTTCGACAAACCTTCAAGATTACTCAAGTGATGGGTGATCGTCGTTATGGCCACCGCAGTTCTGTGGTGAATGCTCATGATGGCAGCAAAGTGTTCCGTAAACCCGCAGACTATATTGGCACAAAATCCATCGCTGATTATAAAAACTACGCTCAGGATCACATCTACTCTGTAGCTGTTCCTGGCTGTTCTGACGAAGGCCGAGTTTTCGTGGGTCAGCGCAAAGAACCCTTTGTAGTGAATCTGGGTGAAGTGTTTGATTTAGTTAACCTGAATCCACTGGGTGCGGTTGATGCCAGGCCTAACACCATTGCCGATAAAAATATCACTTCCATTATCATGGAATTACCCATTCACTGCTTAACGTATGGTGATGAGCCCGTGATTGGCGCATGGACAACTGCGAGTGTACGGCAGGCTAGAGTGATTAATCCTCGCCCTGATTTTGATAAAGGTAGACCAGAGGAATATGTCGGTGGAGCCTGGACTCAAGTTTCACGCTTGGGAATGCCTTTGGTTAATGAAGTGGTTATCGGGCTTAAGGATAAAGATAAATTTAATGCCAGCGAGCCAAAAGATGATAGTCAGTTTGCCACCTATGTAACCAACCCAACGGTTCCGGAACTATTGGAAATCCTGTTTCCTGGTGTAGCGGTTGCGCCAGAATTGTTTCCACGCACTGACCTGGTTGCGGCATTTCTAACGGGCGTAGATGGTTTGAATCAGCCTGGCAATGTTAAGCCGTCTGAAATGTTGCGTTTGAATACGACCATTGAGCCAAGGTCTATTCATGATCAAAGTGAATTGGGTGTGTTGGGTGGTGATTTGGCTGGATTCCCTAACGGCCGACGCCCAGGTGATGATGTGGTGGATATTATTCTACGCGTTGCTATGGGTGCGTTAATTCCCGATACCAATATTGCACCCAACAACACAGCTCCGTTAACTGACGGTGCTGCCGTGTCTGCTACTGATTTTGATAATCAGTTTCCCTATTTGTTAACACCAACACCTGGTGCCGGCTCTTAACTGAGGCGTGTGGAGGAGATTAGCGATGAAATATATCAGTTTAGTAATAGCGGCCTTGTTATTAGGGGCGTGCGGAGGAGGCGGCTCAAGTGGAGGTGAACCGGATGGCCGACCGACCCCTCAGCCAATTCAAGAGGTTCCTTTTAACGACTTTTTGGAGGATATGATGAGCAGTGGTGTAAGCGATACCAGCGAGCCAGTTGGTTTTGAATCGGTAAAGTTTACCTATGAGGATGATCGCGATGTGGATCACTGGGAGTTTTAGTCACTGTAGAGAAGGGAGGAGGCGCTTCGGCGCCCCTCGTTTTAGCGCTATAGCTTGGCTGGTTTTAGCTGGTTTGTGTTTTTCTTGCACCAGTTTTGCCGAGCCTTTTTTACCTAAGAGCTTGGACGTGGTGCTGTATAAACGGGATTATCCTGTTCTGAATGGAAATGGTAATTCAGAGTTAGTTGATCAGAACAATCTATCATCCGCTATTGAACGGGCTAACCGTTATATCCGTTATGCAATAGAAACAACAGATCCCACTTATTATGGTTATGCCAAATCGCAACTTATTTCTTGGTGGAATGAAGAAAATCCACATCAAGACGTGCGTTTGCTGCGTGCGTTAATTTTTCAACATCAGCACCTGTTTAACCAGGCTTTGCATGATTTGAATTATTTGTTAGAGCTGAATCCAAATCATACCCAAGCGAGGTTGACGCGGGCCGCTGTTTATTTGGCTATGGGAAAAGTGTCTTCTTCTAAAAAGGACTGCGAGAAGTTAGTTCTGAGAACGGATGCGTTGGTGGTTTTGAATTGCCTTGCTCAAAGTGCAGGTTTAATGGGCCGTGCAAAGGCTATGGATGAAAAGCTACGGGATGTACTAGATCGCTATCA
>JBFKSL010000268.1:0-6298 GCA_041626995.1 Ketobacter sp.
ATCCTGCCTGTTGTGCAGCGCTCGGTGTCATAATTAAACAGAATCCTGCTCCTTCTCCCGGTACAAATCCAGAGCGGGAAACGCTGCCATGAAGTTGTCGGTTTTTATCTAACCATTCCATTGTGTCTGGGTGAAAGTAGCTTTCTACTCCGCCGATGAGGCAGGCTTGATAGTCTCCTTGTGCCATTTCATTGCGAGCCTGATCCAATACGGATAGGGCTGCACTATGTCCGCTCATAAATGCGCGATGGTGGGAGATGTTAACCGGTAATTCAGTGTTATGGGAAAGTTGATAGCCAATCCACTTGGCATCCTCTTCATTAAAACCTGGGCGTGGCTCCGGAAGACCGAACAATAAAGGCAATTCGGTAATGGCTTGGTTTTCAGCAAGAGGCAAACAGGCTTCCTGCAATGCTGTTTGGGCCATAGCCATCATGCGTTGCTTGCATGGAGTGTCTGGCTCTAATAATGCATCCATTGATGCGGCCATGGGTTCTCCAGCTTGATCAATCATAAACGGGTGTTCTGCGCAGCTGCTAATGGCGGCGCGTACGGCAGCAGCTGCAGCCGCGGAATGCAGACCAAGTGGAGTGCGAGCACCCGTGCTGATCAGGTAGAGTGGCTCGCTCATTGCTCATACCTTTTTTGTCGAATAATGGTTTGGTCTAAATAGTCGCCTTCGTTTCTGCACAGCAAAACGGTTGTCCAAACCATTTTTAGTGAGCGTTGATCGGGTTCAATGATCACGCTGGCAAGCTGGGCGCGGTGCTCTTCCGCTCGGTTGTCAATATGGGTGGTAAAAGCTAAATATACTTTAGGTAATTGAAAGCTAAGTTTTCCTTCAGGCGTAAGGTTGATTAACTCTATGCTATCGCCGCCTCGTAAAGGTTTTAATGTTTGCTGGTCTTTGGGTGCGCATTGCAGGCTTTGTGGTTGCCAATCCAAAGGCAGCAATGGTTGGCGTGTGTCTTGCCATTTTTTATCGTAGGTGCCGACTAATTTGCTGCGCGGACTCCAAAAGCTATCAATCGCACCAAAACCCGCAGGCCCCGTTTTATGGGGGGCTCCCTCCAAATATTCAAATTGGTGGATAGGTTTACCCAACTGCTGTTCATTCTGAATGTAGCTGCAACCAACAGGGTTACGTGCATCCCATTTTTGTTTGGCTGGGTTGGGGTTGCTTTTATCCCATCCTCCAAACGCTTTTTCATAACGAATGGGAACAGCTGTCACTGGTTGCGGTTTGGACGGCTTCAGGCCAACAATGCTGTTTTCCCAGTGGCGCTCACCAACCACTTTTAAGGCTTTTTGTACGCCGTTTAGCCGTAATGCAACGGCAAACTCCGTGCTGGGATTGCCGCCTGGCGCATAGGCTGTGCCGTTAACAATAATATCGGTTGTGGGTTTGGTGGGAATAAGGTCGGCATCGTATTGCAAGCTGGATAGGCCTGGCTCACCAAAATATTCTGGAGCGAAAAGTGGTTCGCTTTGTTCTTCCGCTAAAACAAGTTCACCATTGTCGCTGATATCATAGGTGGCTTTTACTGCCACAATCCATTGGTGCCAGCCGTTTATGTCCCGGCCCCAGGTTCGTTCGGCGGCAAAGGGCGTTTTGTTATTTAGCGCCCACATTAGCCGAGTCTCATGTTTGTCTTCTGCCAGTCAGCTTCTGCGCGCTGATGATTGGCTGTGGTGTAATAATTGTTTTGTGCCAATTCTTGCTGATTCAATAGGTTTATTTGCAGAGAGGGTGTAGGAGCTTCTGGTAACCGTAACTCTATTAAACCATTATGGTGAAGCAGAAGAATGTCTTCCATAAAGTCGTTTGGATTCGAGAAAACTTCACTTAATGGAAGGCTTTCCGGCCAATGGGTGCGCAGTTGATCCAATGCATGGGCAACGGCATTATCCTTTGCTTCTACCTGGTAGCCATTGGGGTGTTGGTACCAATTGGGTTGGTCTGGCCCGCTAGGATGGAGGCAGGATGCCACATGCAGGAACGTAAAATCAGTTGTGTTTGTTTGGCTGCTTAGAGCATGTTGTTTGCTCAAGATTGGAGAATGTAATTGCCGATAGTTAATTAGGTCGAGTGTGTCTTCTAGTGTGTTGCCGAGAAGATTTTCTTCGCAAATCTGTTGTGCTAATGAGGTACTTTCTCGTCCGGTATCATAGTTGTGATCGGCATCCGCAACGGGGTACAAACCGTGTTGCGTTGCCAACGCCATAAATTCGCTACGCCAATAGGCTTTATTGTGTAGAGCTAAAAATTCGTGTGCAATGTAGCTGTCATGGTTATCACAAATAAATTGAAATTCATTTGCCATGAGCTGTGAATAGGGGTGTTGTTCTTGTGATAGTGAGCGCGACATTTTTTCTGCGGCTTGCTTTGCTGCTCTCACTTTATCGATTATGTGGGTTAGATGCTGGGTATGTGCCAGCAGATAATCGCGCACCATGCCTCTGATGTTCCAGCCGGGTTTGGTGTTGTAATTTAAATACAATAAACCCCGTACCGAAAGCATATCGCTGCACAGCTTGAATAGAAGGTCGCGAACATCGTCTGGCACCCAGGAAAATACGCCGTGCACGATAATAAAATCGAATGGTTCTTCTAATGATTTATCTAGCTCTTCAAATGGTTTGTGTAAAAAAGAAAGATTGGATAAATGCAGGTTGGAAGAGTTTTTCTGCGCGGTTTCAATATGGTGTCTGCCGCCATCCACACCCACAAATTCAGCCTGAGGTCGATAATAGGCCAGAGGAATCAAGTTGGCGCCATCACCGCAGCCCAGTTCTAAAACCCGGTATTGTTTTAATGAAGGTAATGGACCACCGTGAAGCATAGAGGCCAGCGCTAGCCGTTCCGGCGCCGTCCATTCTATGGGTTGGCAACGATAGGGTAGTTGATCGTAGGGGTTGCTACTCATCAGTTTATCTGTACACAGCCTCCTTTAATGCGGTGTGTACCTGTTGCTCTTGAGGATAAGTAGTTACCTTTAATCAACACTTTGCCAGCTTTGGTTAAGGTAATGCTTGCGTTGCCACAGCGCAGAATCAGTTGCTCTCTTGCATTGATCTGTAGACGGTTGCCATCGGCATCTACTTCCAATTGTTGACCATCGATTTCGCTGGTGGGTCGCTGCGGGTTTTGAATGACGCCCAGTACGATGGGCTTGCTAACATCACCCTGATCAAACTGCAATACAACATCGCTACCAAAGGCTACGTTATAAAGCTGTGTAATAGTACGGGCTTCAATGGCTGCAGTGCCGTCCTGGCCGGGAAACACAACTAAAGGCATCTGTTGTTTATTCAATCCCAAAAACTGGCCAGTGATAACACCATAAACCGGGCTGCGTAATAGTGCCTGATCCGGGTTTTCAAACGCGCTCATAATTGGCTCCCTAAATTAATTGATTCCCACTTTACTGCCCTTAATCACCACATTGCTACTGGCTTTTACATTGATTTTGCCGCTGGCCTTAAGGTTGATATCTTTGCCGCTGATCTGAATAGTACCGTCTTTTTTCATTGAAATACTGGCTTTGCCCACTTTAATGGTCAGTTCATCTTCGGCGGTAATGTTGATCTTTTTGGCTTTATGGTTGCTTGTGTCGCCTACGTCAATATCGCGGTTTTTCCCCACCTTTTCACTCATGTTACGAGCAACCATTAAGCTGCGGCTCGCGCCCACTTCTTCCGCTTTTACTGCGCCAACGGTTTCGTTCATAGCGCCGCCTACAGTGACTTGATAAACACCGCCAATGGTGAGTTCTCTTGCAGCACCCACGGTTTCTGCGCTATTAATCATAACGGTAGAGGTTTGGTTTTTGCTTACAGAAAGAGTTTGGCTGCCCTGTATGGTGGTGGTTTGGTTTCCGGTAACGGCTTTGGTTTCATTGGCGCCTACAGATACGTCGCGATTGCTGCTTACGGACAGGCTTTGGTTGTTTTTGATTTGCCCGGTTTCATTGTTGGTGATAACAAAATTCATATCTTTGCCAGCGTTAAGGTAAATTTCCTCAGCGCCGCCGGCATCGTCAAAGCGAAACTCGTTAGCATTGTTTTGTGTTACCCAGCCAGACTGGGTGGAGGTATATTTTGGGCCTTGATTGTCATTGTTATACATGGCGCCAATGATAATAGGACGGTCTGGATCGCCATTAATAAAATCCACTAAAACTTCTTGTCCTTCCCTTGGAACAAAACTGGCGCCCCAGCCGCTTCCAGCATAACCCTGCAATACTCTAAGCTTGCAGGTGTTGTGCTCCGAATCCCAGGGAAATTGTACCTTCACCATGCGTTGGGGGTCGGCATCAGGAGATGAACCGGAGGCAACCAAGGACATTACCTTAGCCATTTGTGGGCCAGGCATGCGTTGCTTGAAGCGTTGAATTTCCGGGCGAGCTGGAACGTCAGCAGGAATGCAGCGAAAAGAGTTTTCGTAATTGGCAGGGGCGTCAATATTGTTATTGGCGCTGTGGGTTACCTGCCACAGCAAGTAGTTACCACACTCGGACGTTACGTTATGTACGATCTCGAAGCGCCCGCCAGGTTGAAAGCTTGCGCAGTTGCTGCTGCCATGGGCAACGTTATGCTGCGCTTCCATGGCTTCCATTCGGGTTTTGGTGAGCAACTTGTTATAGCCAACATCAAAATCGTGGCAGTTACTGTTGTTGGTTTTAAAGTTATAGCAGGCATAGTTTTGCACGGTGTTATTGGCGTTTTGTGCAAAAGCCGAGGTGGTTGTCAGGTTTTGATTGTAGAAATTTTTAGGTGTGTCCTGGTTGTAGTCCAGCTGTTCCACGCGCTGGCTGTGGTAATTGAGCGTGCGGCTCCATTGCATTATCACCGCGCCTTCTTCCCCTTCGGTGCGCGACAGTCCCCGCTTAATCACTTTCTTTTGAGCGCAATCCATAAATCCGCTGGCTTGATCCGTTAGTACCAGCTTGTGTTCACTTTGTTCAAAAGTGAAGTAATAATGAATGCCGTCTTCAGCCAATAAACGTTGAGCAAACTCTAAATCTGATTCGTTAAATTGCACGCAGTATTCACGACTGATATAAGTGGCGTTGGCTTTTGTTTCAAAGCTACAAAATGCCCCGTAAGAACTTAGAATCTCTTCAACAATTTCCAGGCCAGTTTTATTTTCAAAAATACGATAGGTTTTGGATTGGGAGAGAAACCACAAGCCCGGAACAACCGACACTTGGTAATAGCGCACGCCGTTTTCGCTTACATCCTCCAGCACCAGTTGATTCACGCGACCATGACGATAGATGGCCTCGTTTCTTCCTTGGTCATGGATGGCAATAGAGATTTTCTGGCCAATAATATCCGTACCCGATAACTCTAATGTTTCGGAAAGAAAAGAGACATGAAATTGAAAAGGCGAGGACAGCTCTTCAGTGCCATGCAGCTCAGTTGCGACACAGCTGTCATCTATAAAACTGGCTGACAGCCGAATCAGGCGAGTGTCTTGGGTCATCTCCTTGCACCAATAGCGTATCCAATTAGGTACTGTCATTGTCTATGGGTTGGAGATGGAGTCAAGATGACAAAGGTTACGGAACGGTTGTGATTTATTCCCTTTGTGAATTGTTACCGTTAAGAGGCCGTATGGGGCCTTTCGAAGCTATTGATTTGTTGAATAATTTAATTCATTGGAGCTTTTCTGGAGGCGAACGCAAATATATGCAATGATAATGCAAAAATAATTGCATATATGGCCGTATCGTTTTACATTTTAGCCATTAAAGCACCTGCTTGGTGGTATAACAATAATAAATTAGGGGGAAGCGGTGAGTCGTGCCGATGTATCCAATGACGCTTTCGCAGTGAGTCATCTCAGGGTGGAAAAAGGATTGCCTGCCTGGTTCGTTATTTTCTTAGTACTGGTTGGGCTGAGCGGGTTGCATGTTGTGCTTCATTATCATGAGCATGGTGTGCTCAGTCTGCACCATATTGTGATCAGTGCTTTTCTGGTTCTAAACCTGTTAATAAATTTTTGGGAGCTTGGCCTCTACTTTACCGGTGATACTATTCGCCAGGAATATCTCGATCGTAAAGACTATTACAAGAATCAGCCAACCGTGGCTGCCACGGATATGTTTAAACGCAAAATTCCCCTTCATAAAGTGTTTTCTTTCAAGCAATGGACAGGCATCTGGGCCAGCTATTGTCATTTCGATGTGGGCTATTCTAGGCGGGGTTCCTTCGGCTATAACATTGATGTGGGCAACGGTTTTTCCACCGTGCTTCCCGCCACTTTGTTTGTTTTCGGAATGACCTATGAAAT
>JBFKSL010000269.1:0-6289 GCA_041626995.1 Ketobacter sp.
GTTGTCTTTATGGGAAATTCAGTGGGGATTAAATCCTGCTGATCCTGCTGATGCCGTAATGGATGGTGATGAAGATGGTTTAACTAATATTCAGGAGCACGGACTACAAACCAATCCTAATGTGGCAGATACAGATGGCGACACCCTGAGCGATGGTGACGAAGTTAGTCTCCATGGAACCTCACCGCTGTTGGCCGATAGTGATGAAGATCTAATGGATGATGGCTTTGAAGTATTAGCAGGCTTAGATCCAAATGACCCCTCGGATGCAGATTTGGATTTGGATGGAGATGGTCTTACCAATTTGGAAGAATTCAGGTTAGGCCTTGACCCTACTGATGCTTTATCAGTGGTGAGTCCAACTGAATTTTTCCACGATTCCTTCGAAGGTAGTCACTCAGAGGATTGGATATTCAGTGCCAGTTCTGGTACTACCTCGTGGCAGATCGATGAGCAATGGTCTAGCCATGGCGATATGAGCTTAAGAGTAGATCGACCAGCCATTGGTAATAGCAGAACCGCCAGTATTACCCGCTTGTTTGATGCTGGAACAATAGCATTCGATTACCGGGTGAATGCTTATGACTGTACTTTCCAGGTGTTTCTGGATGGGGTCGAAGTATTGCAGATCGAAAATTTTCAGAAGAGCACTCTTGAGTTAGAGCTGGACGCTGGTGTTCATACATTGGAGTTTGTGCTCCATAACAATAGCTCTAATTATACTCGCTATGCCGAAATCGATTCCGTTCGTTTCCTTAATAACAATCCGGATATTGATGGCGATGGCATGCCAACCTTATGGGAAATGGCGTGGTATTTAGATCCAGAAAATGCATCAGATGCGGATCTGGATTTGGATACAGACGGCCTTACCAATTTGGAAGAATACCAAAATCAAACCAAACCCCGGGCAGAGGATTCGGATGAGGATGGCTTGAATGATGGTGATGAGCTGAATGAGTACGGTACGTCCCCCATTCATCCTGACAGCGACAGCGATCAAATGTTTGATGGCTTCGAAGTGAATTATGGTTTTGATCCCAATGACTCTGCTGACGCCGGATTAGACTTCGATGGAGATGGTTATACCAACCTGGAAGAGTTTTTGTTGCGGCTTGATCCCTCTGATATGGAGTCTATACCTGGCATAACAGAGTTTTTCCACGATTCCTTTGAAAATAGCTTGGATAATTGGGTGTTTACGCGAACCGGTGACGCGCCCCATTGGCAGGTCTATGACAATTGGTCTACTCATGGAGCGGTGAGCTTGTCTATGCCCGCTTTGGTTGATGGGCAAAGCAGTCGGGTGCGCTTAACGCGCTTGTTCGATGCAGGCGAATTGTTTTTTGACTATCGTGTCTACACGAGTTCGGATCACTTTAGAGTATATCTGGATGGCATGTTGATTCTGGAAACACAAAGCGTGAGCACCAATACCTACCGTCAAGAAATAGAAGCCGGTGTACACAGTCTTGAATTTGAGTTCATCCATACGGGAGAGGATTACAGTAGCACTTACTACGCGCGGATTGACTCTGTCGGATTTATTAATAACAACCCGGACATAGATGGTGATGGTATGCCATCGGCCTGGGAATTGATGTGGGAGTTTGACCCCCTGGACCCAGCCGATGGGGAAACCGATTTTGATAGTGATGGATTAATAAATCGTTTGGAATACGAACATCAATCCAACCCAATTCGTATAGATACTGATTGGGATGGGCTCAGCGATGGCGATGAAGTTCATGTTCATGGCACTTCCCCCGTATTATGGGATACTGATGATGATGAAATGGATGACGGCTTTGAAGTTCAGTATGGGTTAAACGCAAATGATCCTGCTGATGTCAATGCAGACCAGGATGGTGATGGCGTTACCAACCTGGAAGAATATGAGCTTGAACTAGATCCAACGGATCCCCTTTCTACTGCGCAACGTTATGAGTTTTTCCTCGAATCTTTTGAAGGGGAAATAGCGGAAGACTGGGAGTTTTATGAATACAGCAGCGTAACACCCTGGCAAATCGATGACCAGTGGTCAACTCACGGCGATAGGAGCTTAAAAGCCGGTAACTACTCCTATGGTGCTAGCTATGCCGTATTAGAGCGCTTGTATGATGCTGGCACATTGCAACTGGATTTTCGTCAGTTCACATCTGGTAGCCGTTCTTTGCTGTACGTGTATTTAGATGGTGAAAGAATTTTACGGCGTTACGGTGATGTTGAATCCACTGTGACACGCGAGATCGAAGCCGGTGTGCATACTCTGCAATTGACGTTCTCAAATTACTACAACGATGGTGGGGATCATTATGCCGCAATCGATGCAGTGCGTTTCATTAATGAGAATCCAGATTTTGATGGCGATGGTATGGAGTCCGCTTGGGAAATTGAATGGGGCTTTGATCCAGAAGACCCATCTGATGCTGCACTGGATTTTGATGGTGATGGACTGGCGAATTTAGGTGAATTTGAAAACGAATCCAACCCAACTCTAACAGATACAGATGAAGATGGTATTAGCGATGGTGACGAAGTTAATATTTATGGCAGCTCACCCATCTTAACCGATTCTGATTTGGATGAAATGAGCGATGCCTATGAAGTGGCTCATGGATTAGACCCCGCTGATGCAGCCGACGTGGATTATGATCTGGACGGAGATGGCGTCACCAACTTTGAAGAATTCCAGCTGGGGCTTGATCCTTCTGATCCGGAATCCACAACTCAGCGTTATCAATTCTTCCATGAATCTTTTGAAGAAGATTTATCAGATGAGTGGGCGTTAAACAGCACTAGCGGTGCACCCTTATGGCTGGTTGATGCTACTTGGTCAAGCCATGGAGAAAATAGCTTGCGGGCGAGCGGCGTGGGCGCTGGACGAAGCACGACAGCGAGTATCACCCGATTATTTGATGCGGGTACTTTGCAAATTGACGCCGATTATTATTTATATAGTGGTTATTATTTCCGAGTGTATCTGGATGGGGTTCAATTGTTGAATGCTAGTGGGGATTACACTAGACAGTTCAGTTGGGAAATAGAATCCGGTATTCACACGGTTACCTTTGAACTCATTACTACAGGCAATGCCACCGTACAATCTAACTATGTTGCCATTGATGCCATTCTTTTTATGAATGATGATTTGGATATCGATGGTGATGGCATGCCAACTGTGTGGGAACTGGATTGGGGCTTTGATCCTCAAGATCCTATTGACGCGGTATTGGATTTTGATTCTGATGGTTTAACCAACCTGCAAGAATATCAAAATCAAACTGATCCAACCTTGGCGGATACGGATGGTGATACATTAACGGATACAGATGAAATTAATGTTCATGGCACTTCTCCTATCTTGTGGGATAGTGATGAAGATGAAATGGATGATGCTTTTGAAGTGGTTTATGGCCTGAACCCAAATGATGGAACAGATGCAGATCTGGATTCAGATGGTGATGGCATTACTAACTTGGAAGAGTGGAAACTTGGATTAGACCCAACGGATTCGTTATCGACGGCGGAGCGCTATGCCTTCTTTATGGAATCGTTCGAGCAGGGTTTACCCGAAGATTGGGTGTTGAGTTCCAGTGAAGGTGCAACGCAATGGCAACTTGATGATAGCTGGTTCAGTCATGGAGATAACAGCTTAAGGATAACTGGTCTTAGCTATGTGCAGAGTGCACGGGCAGGATTCACCCGTTTGTTCGACGCGGGTACGCTACAGTTTGATGCAGCTTATCGCACGGCCGCCTCTAATTTTCGCGTGTATGTAGATGGTGAGTTGATGCTTTATCGTGGAGGAGCGGATAGCGCACAATTCAGCCTAGATATAGAGGCGGGTGTTCATAGTGTTGAATTTGAGTTGTCGGGTTATTACTCATATTTGGAATACTACGCTGCTATTGATGCCATCACATTTATCAGCAATGGTGAAGATGCCGATCAAGACGGTATGCCTTCTCGATGGGAGTTGTTGCACGGCCTTGATCCTGCCGATCCTGTTGATGCCACTCAAGATCAAGATGAAGATGGCCTAAGCAATCTTCAAGAATACGAACTGCAAACCAATCCATTACTCGTCGATACCGATGGTGATCTCGTTGATGATGGCTTCGAAGTTGCTAATGCTATGAATGCGCTTGATCCGCTGGATGCGGAGCTGGATTTTGATGGAGATGGTGTTACTAACCTAGTGGAATATCAATTAGGGCTTGATCCCAATGACCCTGAATCCAATCTGGAATTAGTGCAGTTTTTTGCGGAAGATTTTGAACCTTCCTTAACGCAGCCCTGGACGCATATTGCGCCTTCAACAGAAACACAATGGATGGCCACTTCCCGGTGGTCAACCCGTGGTGATGAAAGTTTTACCGCTGGTGCATTGAATGCTGGTGAATCTTCGCGTATCAAGCTAAATCGTTACCTAGATGCAGGCACTTTTGCGTTTGATTATATGGTGGATAGTCCCCTGAACGGTGCCAGTTTAAAACTCTTGTTGAATGGTGAAGAGTTGTTATCGCAAACCGGAGAACAGGTTGGTACTTATAGTGTTCACCTTGATCAGGGTGGTTATACGTTCGAGTTGATTTACGAACAGCACTCTGAAGATACCAATGCCGCAGCCTGGATTGATAACCTGCGTTTTATCAGTGATCAAATTGATTTGGATAATGATGGCTTGTCCAATGAGTGGGAATACCAATATGGTTTAAACCCCGTTAGTGCCAGTGATCGAACGCGAGATGCAGACGGTGATGGCTTGAACAATTCTATGGAGTTTGCCGCATCCAGTAATCCAAGCTTGGAAGATACCGATAGCGATGGCTTATCTGATATAGATGAGCGAGATATTCATCAAACATTCCTAATCAATGCAGATTCCGATAATGATGGTTTAAGTGATGGTTATGAAGTGGAAAATGGCTTTAATCCACTCGACCCTTCAGATGGTAATGACGACGCGGATTTTGACGGCTTAACTAACCTGCAAGAATCCATTTTGGGCACAAATGCTCAAAGCGCTACGTCTTCGGCAAACCCTTATTTGAATTATTCTGAATCGTTTGAAGAATCCGATTTTACACAGTGGAAATTCCCCGAAACCGCAACGGGAGCCACCTGGATGCGAGATGAAAACTGGTCGTCCAACGGTGATTTCAGCCTCTCCGCACTTGCCTCCGATATGCGCATGGGTGAAGACGTTCGCGCTGAAATTAGCCTGCTTCTGGTAGCCGGCACAATAAGTTTTGATCTTAATGCGAAAATCGCCAGCACCCATAATGGCTTAACTGTGTGGCTGGATAACCAGGCGGTTTATCAAGTGCATGCAAACGAAACCGGCGTAGTAAGTATTCCAGTGGCAGCTGGTGCGCATCGTTTGGCGTTCACTTACCACAAAGCCTTCCCTCGTGAAGATGTGGTTTATATCGATAATCTGCAATTTATCGCTGACGATAACACCTTGGATATGGACGGCGATGACATGTTAGATGAATGGGAACTGGAACATGGTTTAAATCCCAATGATGACTCCGATGCCGATTTGGATTTCGATAACGATGGCATTAGCAGCTACGAAGAGTATCTGAAAGATTTTGATCCTCAGGTTGGTAACATCGATTTGCAATTAATCATGACCAAACTTTCTGATAATAGTTCTTCGGAAATTCACTATCGCGTAAGACTAGAAAACATTGGCGACTTTGATGCTAGTGATATTGTCATTATGCACGAAGTTAATCGTCCAGAATTTGATTTTACCGTACCGGAGGGCAGCCCTATGCTCTGCGAGCTTTATACGGAAATCAGCCTGCGCTGTACATTGGATTCACTGCCGTCTGGTGCAAGAGAGGAAATTGTCTTTGTGGTCTACACCAACCAGAGAACGGGTTTCCATTCCAGCGTAGTGGCAGGCGAAGTGGATTACGAGCCTGAAAACAATGTAGCAATTGGTTCTTACACCGCGGGTAAGGTGCAATGGTTAATGTTGATCGCGCTAAGTGCTTTGTACTATATGCGGCGGCGAAGTAGAAAGCTGCATTAACTTCTAATAAAAGGGTTGGTTGAGCCAACCCTTTTATTGACGCAAAAAAAGCCACCGGCTTAGTCAATTAAGCCGCCTGAAAATCGTCTCTGTATTTGATCTCTCTCAACGCCTTTATCCCACTTCTACGGTTGGCTTCTTCCGCCAGTTTTCGCTCTTCTGCATTGGCATAGCGTTTATCCCAATCCAACACTTTGGGGGTCATTAGCTTGTGCCAAAGAGGGGGAATTAAAGCCA
>JBFKSL010000270.1:0-6273 GCA_041626995.1 Ketobacter sp.
ACTTCCAACGCACTGCAGATGCCTATTGCGCTATACACTGAATCTGAGTTTTCTCAAAAGGATAAGTGGAGTCTGATACTTTGGGGAGGATATTATGGCGTGATGCTGGTGATGGCCGTTTACAGCTTATTCAATGGTTTCATCATGAGGGAGCTGCTGTATTTCAATTATTCTGCGTATGTGATTTCTACGGCGTTAATTATGTCTGCATTAAATGGCCATGGCTTTGCTTACCTATGGCCCAATAGCCCCCAACTTAACAATATTTCCATTGCCTTGTTCACCTGCATGGCCACTGGGTTTGGAACAGCATTTTCTATGCGCTTTTTGCGTGTTAAAGAGCTGCACTCATATTATTCCGTTGCTGGCCGGTTTGTTATGTTGATTTCCGCTGGTGTTGTATTGCTTTCGTTGTTTACTTTCAATGACTATTCTTTTCAGGCAACCATGGTGGCGTTATTGTTTGCGTTAGTCACAGTGGCATTTGCCCTTAGTGCGGTTAGGGCGCGTTATTATTTAGGCTGGTATTTTTTTGGCGGGTGGGCGGTATTTTTAATTTCCATTGGCGCATTTTCGTTGAATATACTGGGGGTGCTGCCTTCTAATATGTTGACTCATCACAGCAAAGAAGTGGGCTCTGCCATTGAGATTATTTTGTTTTCGCTGGGGTTGTCCGCCATTTATAGTCGTGAAAAACAGGAACGGGATCGTGTGCATAAGGCGCTAGACCTTATGAAGGAACGGCTAAAAAGCAGGGTGAACATTGTTAATCACACCAGTGGTTTCCTGGAAATCCCCGAGTTGGCTAAGCATCTTCAGGATATTCGTGAAATGGACAATCGAATACATCAGCAGATGGGGCGCCTGTTGGTTGTGTCGGTGATGGTGATGGATAAAACCACAGGGCGGCCTGATTACATTGCCTTGGGAGATTGTCTGCGTGCCTTATTCAACAGCCGGATAACCGTGTTTCCATTTAAAGCCTGCAGTGAAGGGTTGAATGGTGATGTTACGGTGTTGCTTTTTCCGCTGCATAACAAATTTGAGGCTGAAGCTATAATCGAGCGGGTAGAGCGTTGGTCTTATTCGTTAGGTGAGCACTACGATTTACATTTCGGTTATGCCATTTCTCATATAACAGAGAAATACAATGTAAATTACATCGAAGAGTCATTTCATTATTTAGAAGAAGCGGTGCAGAAAAAATCCATGTCCTATTCTATTGATGACACCTTGTCGTTTATTCATCGCAGCGGTGTCGCATAAGCGCTTAATTCAGGCGCATATTTTTGGAAAAGCCCGAGCTTAAAAACTCCATCTGATCTGCCAGGATATTGCGATTGGCCAACGCCAAATATTCCATTTTGTTGGGTTTAAACGGTACGGCCAGCAATGGCATATGAGCTTCTTCCGGGGTGCGGTTGTCCTTACGTTGGTTGCAGCGCCGGCAGGCGGCCACTAAATTGGTCCAGCATTCTTTGCCTCCGCGAGAGCGGGGGATAATATGATCCCTCGTTAACCGCTCCACATTGAATTGCTCGCCACAGTACAGGCAAATATTTTGATCCCGTCGGAACAGCAAGCGGTTGCATACGGCTGGAACATGATGGTCGTTGTAATGCACATCGCCATCGGTGGCGATAATGGTGGGGATGTTCAGAATGGAGCGTAGGCCCTGGCGGTTGAAGCCTCCCCGAATAGTAAAGTGAGCATCGCCCAAAGACCAAAGTACTTGGCCTTTAACAATGAGTGTTGCGGCTTCCTCCCGGTTAAGCCATTGCAGGGGTACGCCGGCTTTGTTGAGTCGGAGTATCCGAGAATACATTAGCATTGTTCACACCCTTTACGGTTTCATGCTATACCACGAGCTTAAAGGTGTTTTCTGCTTGTGGCTAGTGCACACCTTGCTGTGTTAGGCCGGTTTGAGTTTATAACCAGCCCTTCTTTATTAATATTGAACCAGAATATCCAGTATTTCCAGGTAGTTGCCGAGTTTAATTAAGTAATGTGACAGTTTTCCTTCGCTAAATTGGTTTAGAGCAACAGTTTTGGCAGTATTTCTCCACAGGGGCCGATTAATTCTATGTCGGCCAACTGGCTGGCACCGTTACTGTGGGTGTTCACCACGACTACCTTGCCCCCATGATGCTTGGTGTAAGAAATCAGGCTGGCGGCAGGTTGTACCGCAGCACTGGTGCCCACTACCAATAAGCAATCTGCCTGACTGCAGTGTTGTTCAGCTTTTTGCCATTCCAGTTCAGGAAGTGTTTCACCAAACCACACTACAGCAGGACGCATGGGTTGCTGGCAGTTAGGGCAGTTGCGCAGTGTGGAGCCTGTGGTAAGGTCAATCGCTTCTTGGTAGCCACAGCGGCCATGGCAAATGTCATGATTGATGATGCCATGAAGGTGAATCACATTCGATTCAGGGCAGCCGGCGCGTTCTAAAAGGTTATCCACGTTTTGGGTTACCTGAACGATATTTGGGTTTCTTGCTAATGCCAGGTGAGCTGGATTTGGTTCAGCCTGGGCCATAGCTTCACGGCGCCAGTCATACCAATCCAAAACCCGTTGAGGGTTGCTGGCAAAACCTTCTGGCGATGCCAGTTCCGTGGGATCAAAGCGGCTCCATAGAGCATGGGTTTCGCTATCTCGAAAGGTGGAAATTCCTGATTCGGCACTTAGGCCTGCACCGGAAAAACAGACAATGCGCTGAGCCGATTCTAATAGGGATGATGCTTGTTGTAATTGCTGTTCAAAAATAGTTGAGGTCATGGCTTACATTGCTAATAGAAAACTGCAGTGTAAGCCATGAGGTTAAGCGATTACCAGATCCGCTACCTGGGAAAACTGTTGCTTCCAGGTTTTTAATATCTGGCTGTTATCGTGCTGCCAGGGGTGAAAGTCTGCTTTGTAATAATCCAAGTAATCGCGGAATATTTTGCGGAACAAACCTGGCTTACCAATTAAGAAATTGATAGCTTCTAGAAACTTGATAGGGCGAATGGGCATGCCATCTTTCCACAGTAAAACCAGTTGTAGGGAAAATACATGCACCAGGAAAAACACTGTTACCCGCATCATGGTGGTTCGACGTATTTTGTTATCCCCACATACTTTTTGGTAGACATCAAAGGCCACTGCTTTGTGCTCAGTTTCCTCAATGGCATGCCATACAATCAGGTTTTTAAATTCTTGCGGTGCTTTTTCTGTAAAGGTGGGATCGATTAATACTTGATGGGCCAATATAGCGGTGAAGTGTTCCAGCGCAATGGTAATACCCAGACGTTGTTCTGGAGATAGAAAATCGCGGGTAGCGGCCAAGCGCTTTTTCACAAATTGACCAAATTTTCCCAGTGGATAGCCCTGTTTTTCTATCACAGCATTAATCGCTTCGTGCTGCTTGCCATGGTGGGCTTCCTGGCCAATAAAGCCACGAATATCTTTCAGTAGCTCTGGGTCATCGATTTGATCCATGTAGTAACGCACCGTTTCAATAAAGAATCGTTCGCCTTCGGGAAACACGGACGAAAGCGCGTTAAGAAAGTGAGTAATGTAAGGGTTGTCGTTAAACCAGTGTTTAGGAAATTCATCTGGAAAGTGAAAATCCATGTGCCTGGGCCGCACTGATATTGGCGCTTGCACTGGTTGCTGGTAGGCACCCATAGTTCTCTCCTTTATCCAACGTTATTAGTATTGTTGTTACAGTATGAACTATGGAGGGTGAAGGGCGTTTGGAACAGGTTAAGGGGTGACACTAACCAGTCATATCGGGCCACCCTAAGGGTTTTAGTAGGGGTTGATGGCGATCTCGATGCGTTGATTGCGGGCTGCGATCTCATTCCATTCTTCTGCCAGCATATCCGGATCGGGGCTTGGATAGCGCGTTACCGGTCTGCGGTCTGCGGCGGTAGACATCTTGATTTCGATATCTTCACCGTATTCTGCTTCAAAGGCGGCCATAAAGCGTTCAAAGCCTGGGGATTGGGCCATACCGATTGAGTCGGCAGAATCTACGGTGAATTGAACCACTTCGCAGCTGCTGAGCGTCTGATCCAGCTCTGGTAAGGCAGGCTCACCGGTTTCTATAGTCTGAAAACAGAAGCGACCCAAGTGACTGCGCAGGCTGACTTCGCCAACAAAGTCCACGCTACGTAAATTTTCTGCCAATTGGGATAGGGTTGCCGCTAGCCTGTCATTAAAGGGTTGCTCGTTCCAGGCAAATTGGCCGTCTTCATTCAGTGCCCATTCGATGCTTTCAAAAAAGCGGCGGCTATTCAGTTCGCTTTCACTGGTGCGGTTATCCATTTCTGCCCGCAGTTCGTTTTTAATGGCATCATTTTGTTGGGTTTGCAGACTTAGGCTGTCGGTTAAATTACGCTTTTCCGCTTGCAGCTCAGTAATATTCTGCATTAATTGATTATTGTTAAGCAGAAGCCAGCCAATCAGTACCACGCACAAGGCCAGACCTAAGAATTGAAAACGAGCGCTACGATTGCGGGATTCGCTATTCTGTTGGCCCATGGTGGCCAGTTGACTGGTCAGCATTTCAATGCGCTGCTCAAGCGCTTCTAATTCCTGTCGCTTGGCTTCGGTCTCTTTTGCGACCAAGGCTTGAGCTGCTTTGTGGTCAGCTTCTTCTTGGGTTTCAGTGTCAACAATAATGACATCATTAGCCGCCTGGCCGACGCTGGCAGAGGCTATAGATGCTTCTTGATTAGGTAATAAATTTTGCCGTTCCAATACCTGGGTAAGCATTAGAGGTTTTAGGGTTTTAGGTAGTACGTCTACGGCACCTAAGGCTCTGGCTTGGCTTTCGTACACTTCGCCTTCTTTGGAGGTGTACATGATGATGGGGATCATGGCGGTTTGAGGGTCGTTCTTAATGGCCCGAAGACATTGAAAACCGTCCATGCCGGGCATGGTGTGATCCATAAAGATCATGCTGGGCTTTTTGCCACACAGATACCCTAGAGCCTCTTCGCCAGACTCAACGGAATCCACGTTAATACCCTGCTCGGTCAGCATTTTGCTGAGAACATAACGTGCCATTCGGGAATCATCTACTACTAGCGCCAGCTTACTCGACATGAACTACAGCCAAACCCTTCTTGTTTTGATTATTAAGACAAAGTTATATCAAAGCGATTTAGGATGCACCAGGTTTTTGTGTGAATTCTGTATTGGTATTAGGGAGAAACTGTATTTTGGAAAAACCCAGATGTTTTATGCCCGTTTCTAAGGCATGTGCATGAGTATCCTCTGCGGTAAATAGGAAGTGATTGAGGTGTGTTGACTCATTGCGATTGGGGGTGTTTTCTAACAGTTGTAAGGCGCGGCGGGCGATGGCTTCACCACTGTCGATAATGTTTACACTTGTAGGTAGGCAGCTTGCTATTTCCTGCTTTAAGAATGGGAAATGGGTGCAACCGAGTATCAGTGTGTCCACCCTGTTATTGGATTCCATAAGCGGACCAAGTTCTTGCTTGATGATGCTCAGGTCAACCGTTTGGCCGCGTAATTTTTTTTCGGCCTGATGAACCAGTTCGTGAGAGCCAATCTTTATTACATTGCAATCATTGGCAAAGCTATCAATTAAATCCTGGGTGTATTGACGTTTCACGGTGCCAGGGGTAGCCAATAATGCTAACTGCTTATTTCGGCTTGTGGCTGCGGCTGGTTTAATGGCGGGAACAACGCCGATAATGGGCGTACTGGTCTGCTGGCGTAATGGCTCCAATACCACAGTGCTGGCGGTGTTACAGGCAATGACGATAATGTCCGGCTGGTAACGTTGTTCTAAACCAGGAAGAAGCTGCTTCAAGCGGTGAATTAAAGTGGGTTCATCCTGAGTGCCATAGGGAAACGCCGCGTTATCGGCCACATAGCAGATTTGGCAGTGCGGAATTTTTTGTTGGATTTCCTGGGCAATGCTTAAGCCGCCCACACCGGAATCCATAATCAAAAAGCAGGGATTATTCATGGCACGATTATACGTCAGTTTGTAGAAATTCGGCCATAACCCTTTGCAACTGCTCAAGGCTGTTGGCCACATTAGGTTGCCAATGATTGGGCATCAGTTGTCGGTAATTATTTTGGGTAAAGCGATCATCCGCCAGAATAACCAGGCCGCGATCCGTTTCACTGCGAATGATTCTGCCTGCGCTTTGGATAACCCGATTCATGCCCGGGTAGCGATAGGCAAAATCAAAACCGTTCTGTGAGTGTTCAGAAAAGTAATGTTGCATAAGGTTACGTGTGTCGGATGGGGGC
>JBFKSL010000271.1:0-6202 GCA_041626995.1 Ketobacter sp.
ATCAAGCTTTTGGTGAGTCGGCGTTGATGTTGAGCGGTGGTGCGGCTTTAGGCCTGTTCCACCTGGGTGTGCTCAAAGCCATGTGGGAAAACGGTTTGTTGCCTAACGTGATTTCAGGTTCCAGTGCCGGTTCCATTATGGCCTCTGTGGTGGGTACTCATACTGACGATGAAATCTCTGCCATGCTTGATCCTGAGTACATCTATGCCGAAGCCTTCCGTATGGTGGGTTGGCGTGGAACCTTACGTGGAAAAGGCATTCTGGACCCGGCCCAGTTAGAACTGTGTCTGGAGCGAAACGTACAAGATCTAACGTTTGAGGAAGCTTTCGAGCGTACTGGCCGTCGCATCAATATCACGGTGTCTCCAGCTGATCCTCATCAGGAATCCCGTTTATTAAACTCGGTGACGTCGCCTCACGTAATGATCCGTAAAGCCTCTTTGGCGTCTTGCGCTATTCCCTATGTGTATCCCCCTGTGATGCTGTGGGCGAAAAATATCGAAGGTGAAAAAGTGCCTTATATTCCATCCCGTCAGTGGGTGGATGGCTCCATAAAAAATGATTTGCCCATGCAGCGTTTGGCACGTATCTATGGTGTAAACCACTCTATCGTTAGCCAAACTAACCCGCATGTAATTCCATTTCTATCGCGGGCCGGCAACGATGAAAAAACCGTTATGTATTACCTAAAAGATATGTTGGTGAGCAGTGCGCGATACAACGTTAACAGCGTATTGGATTTTGCTAAAAACCGTATTGGCAATCGCAGTTTGGCGTTGTTGATTGATAAGGCTCACTCCGTAGTGTCGCAAAGCTATCAGGGAGACATCAATATCATGCCTCCCCGTCAGCCTATGAATGCGTTCCGTATTCTGTCCAATGCTTCACCAGAAGATGTTGCTCGTTATATTCGAGCCGGGGAAACCAGCACCTGGCCCAAGCTGGAAATGATTCGCAACGCTACACGAATCAGCAAAACCATTGATGCCTGTTTAGGGGTATTAAAAGCGGAAGAAGAAAGAGAACTGGTGGAATACTCCAATGCTCATGCCCGAGCTTAGAGAGGAGTAGTTAAGCTCATGAGCAACCTGTGTCGAGAGGAAAAAGTGTCTAAACGAGAAACCCCATTATCCCTTGCCCTGACCGAAAAGAAGTCAGCTAGCAAGGCTACTCCAATGGATGCTTTCCTCTTGGCTAAGCAATACTGGCTAAATTGTCAGAGATTAAATCTCGGTTCCATGGCGGAAGAGTTGGGGGTTAGCCGCGCAACCTTATTCCGCTGGATTGGTAACAAAGATTTGCTGATGGGGGAAATCATTTGGTCGGTGTATAAACCCACTGTGATGTACGCTCGTGAACACTGCAAAAGCGAAGGGGTAGATTATGTGGTGGATGTTTTCCGTGAGGTGAACATTCAAATACTCAACTCCAAACCCCTGCGCCATTTTCTTTCTTCTGATGGCCAATATGCGCTCAGCATCATCTCATCCAAGAACAGCACTTTTCACGCACGTATGGTGGAACTCAACACGGATTTATTGCAGCAAGAGGTGGATAAGGGCAAGCTCCAACCCTATATGAGCATCGATAGCCTATCCTACTTTATGGTGCGGATTGGTGAATCTTGCACATTCAGTGAATTTATTCTGGATCAGGAACCTGACATGGCGCAACTGGAAGACGCCTGCACTGCTGTGCGTATCCTGTTGGGTGGTGCACCTCAGCAAAGCGCTTAGTAACCTGAAAAGCTAACCATCAAATTCGCGCCAGTTTTCCCGTTTGTTGCGTCTGGCGCGGCGCTCTTTAGCGGTTACGCTGCTTTGTTCTGTGGTGCTGGTTTCAAAACGGCTGCTGGATAAACCCCAAAACTGAAACTTGCGGGTAAGGCCAGTTACGGATTCTACCCCCTCTGAGATACCGGAAAAACGCTGTGTAATGGCACGGATGTCGTCCATGTTCTCACCCAACCGAAATACCACTAAATAGAACTCCATTAAGGCGCGGGTAATGGTGGCTACAGTAATAAAGCCCACCGGTGCTGCAACAAAGAGATAAAACAAACCACGCCACCAAGAGCTTAAGAATGCTTCCACCGTGAAATACATGGCTGCAATGGCAGTGGCTGCCAAAATCACCCCATACAAGACAGGAAACATTTGTACCGTAATAAAACGGGTAAACGAAAAATCAAACAGGGCAGTAAAAAAGCCCGCAACGGTATTGCTGGCGCGGATAATTGGGCGTTTGTGGGTGTCCTGGTTAGGCATGGTTGCGATCCGGTGGTTTAAGCTAGCCCTATTTTAATCAACTGGAAAATCGATTCACAGTTTATGGTTTAGGAATGTGAACTAACCAAACTGAATTATGAGAGATCAGTTAGGCTCTGTGGCGGAAAGGGCTGGAATCCGTTGAATCATCCACAGCGTGGTGGCCACACCGGCGATCACATTGGCAATCGTAATTCCGGCAAAAAGGCCTGGCATTCCATAATAATAAGCACCCAGCCAGGCGCTGGGCACGGTTAAGGCAAACAGCCGCAACACGCTGATCATGGTGCCATATAAAGGCCGGTGCAAGGCGTTCAGGGCTGAGCAGGAAAGAATCACAACTCCCTGAAAACCATAGGAAATAGGCACCAATAGCAGATACCAGTGAATGGCGGATTTGGTGTCAGCATCTTCGGTAAAGATGGCTGCGACACTGTCTCCAAACAGGAACAGCAGAGCCGCGATTAACAGTTCACAAGCCATGGCAAAGGTCAGCACCATGCGAATGCTGTGGCGTATGCGCAGGCTGTTGCCAGCTCCGTAATTTTGCCCCACGAAGGGGGTGAGGGCAGAGGATAAGGCAATGATCGCCACCAGGGCCACAGCTTCCACCCGGGTACCCACACCATAACCAGCCACTGCAGTTTCACCCAGGCGGGCTGCCATGGCAGTGAGCACTGCGGCTGCTAGAGGGGTCATTAAATTGGTGGTGGTGGCAGGAATGGCAAAGCGCAGAATGGATTGCCAGTGGCGCCATTTTTTTCCGAATAGATCTTTTAACCGCATCATTTTCTGTCTGTTCACTAGAAAATATAAAATCGTAATACCCGATAGGGCCCAGGATATGATGGTGGCAAGAGCTGCCCCTCGCATGCCCAGTTCAGGAAATGGCCCCAGGCCAAAGATCAGTAACGGGTCCATTATGCCGTTCACCAGCCCAGCCACTGCCATAACCATGCTGGGGGTTTTGGTGTCCCCAGTGGCTCTCAGCACGCTATTGCCCACCATGGGAATGACCAGCAGAAAGAATCCGGCATACCACAATGACATATATTCCCGAATTAAGTGAACACTGTGGCTATCTGCCCCCATCAGGCTGAAAAAAGGCTCAATAGTGAGGTTGCCGATGATGCCCAGGGGAAGAGCAATGGAGAGAGCCAGTAGCAGCGCATTGGTGGCTGTTTTGCGTGCTTCGCTGATATTGCCGCGGCCAATGCGGGAAGAAATATGAATAGCGGTGCCAATACCCAGCCCCATGGATACATTTAGCAGCACATTGGTTACCGGAAAGGTAAAACTCACGGCGGTTAGCTCTGCGGGTCCAATCAAGCTGATAAAGTAGGTGTCTACCAGATTGAACAGCAAAATCGACACAATCCCAAACACCGTTGGAAGGGTCATACGGGTAAGGGTGGGAGCTATTGGGCCGTTGAGCAGATCCGGAGCTTGAGGGCGGGACATAATTTCACTTCAAATCAAAGACGGGCTGATTATGTCATAGCCAACGGTCAACTTCACCCGGCATTAAGGGCTTGTGTGGCTGTGAAAAATTAATCCACAATAAAGCTGGTGAACAGAATGTCTTGAATATCGGCGGGTTCCCCTTCCATTTCCAGAGCCTGGATTACCTCTTGCATCGCATCTTCCTTCAACTTCTGTTTTCCTTCCATGGTACCCAGTTCTTCCTCAAGTTGGCGGCTGAACAGCATAACCAGATTATGGCGAATGGGTTGTGTGTGGCGAGATACCGCTTCTGCCGTAGCCCCATTGGAAACCTTTAGCGTGATGTCGGCCTTTAGATAACGAATCTTGCGTGCTTGATAATTAGTCACAAAAGACGGTTTTAATTCCACGTATATCACTTCTTCTGCGGGGGCTTCACCTTCTGCGTCTTCCTCGGCTTGCAGGGAGAAGGGCAGCAAAAAACTGAATATCAGAAAAAATGAAATAGCAGCTTTCATATCAGAGCCTATATTGATTTGCTGTTTTTAAGAATAATAGACCGCGTGCTGAAATTTTCCTGTACATATTAAGGAAGAGCTTAAAAATGTGAAATGCTGGGCTTTATGGCGTTAATGGCTGTCCGCGAACACGACCCGGTTGCGGCCGTCATTTTTGGCCTTGTAAACAGCAGAGTCGGCTTGAGCAAACAATTGGTTAAAATTCTTCACGCGGCCCGGTTCCAGGGTGGATACACCAAAACTGCCGGTAACAGGTAAGTTGGCAGGGCGTAGTTGTTGTAATTCGCTACGGATACTTTCGGCTTTGCTTAGCGCCTGTTCTTGGCTGCAATGGCTCAATAAAATAACAAATTCCTCGCCACCAAACCGAGCCACAATATCTTCTTTGCGGCATAATTGTTTCAACAATTTACCGGTTTCTTTGAGCACTTCGTCACCTGTGGCGTGGCCATGGGTATCGTTAATAAATTTGAATTTATCCAAATCCACGATCAATAGTGCAACGGGAAAACCATGGCGTTGTGCTTCGCTGATTTTCTGTGGAGCAGCCTCAAATAGATAATGACGATTATGCAGTTCGGTGAGCTGGTCCGTCATGGCCAGGTGCTGCAGTTTTTGTTGTTGATACTGAACTTGTTCAAATAATCGTTTGGTTTTCACTAGGTTGTTTACTCGCACAGCCATTTCATCCCGGCTGGCTCTTTTTGATAAATAATCATTGGCACCAGAACGCAAAAGTGTGACTTTCTTCTCTTCATCTTCCAGGCCAGACAGAACCAAAATAGGTGTTTCAAAAGAGTGAGATTGTTTTAAACGAATCTCTTGAATTAATTCCAGGCCCGACATGCCGCCTTCTAAAATGTAATCCACCATTAGCAAATCGTATTGGTTTTGCTGAAACAGCTCCAATGCTTTGCTGCCTCGGGTAACGTGTTCAACGGTATAGCCGATGTGTTTGAGTTGTTCGCTCACCACCATGGCAGTAGCCTGGTTATCTTCCACATAGAGAATGTGGCCTTGGCTAGTGTGCAACTTAGTATTTTGTGACCAGTTAGTGAGGTGCTCGAGGATATTGTTAACCTGCTCCTTACTGAAAATTTCATTGACGCCAGCTTTTAATGCATCGGACAGAGCTTCAGAGTTTTCGCTGGTGGTGAGCATGATAACGTAGGTGTTGGTTTGCTTGGCTATTTTGCGTAATTGCGTTACAAACTCCACGCCATCCATATCTTCCAGGTGCATAGAAATACACACCAGATCGCAGCTGGCTTGCTCCAACATAGCAAGAGCAAGTTTTCCATTTTTTTGGGTAATGGTTTTTATTTGTAGGTTTGCTAGATGCTGGCTCAGCAAAACCGACAAGGATTTAGAAATTTCCACCACCATCGCGCGCATACTAAGGGGCAACCACGTATATTCCGTTATATGGCTTTAAGTCTAGCAGCTCTATGGCGAATGGCTGAGCTTATTGCCGATTCAATACGGTCATGAGCGCAGGAGCCAGCAGGAAATCCGCCGCTAAGGCCAATAGAATGCACAAGCTGGAATACAGGCCGAAATTGGTGAAATTATTCAGCTGCGATAGGGTTAAAACCATAAAGCCGCTGCAGAGCACGATGCTGGTCACCAGCATGGCACGACCCGCGGTATGCAAGGTGTTTTCGATGGCCTGTTTGACATCATTTCCCTTTTCACGGAAGCGGCTGAAGTGATGCATAAAATGCACAGTGTCATCCACACACAGGCCGATGGCAATTGAACCGATTAAAATGGTGAACATATCAAAAGGGACACCGGTTAACTGCATTAAGCCCATTACCATAAGGATGGGTAAAATGTTGGGAAACATGCTAACCATGCCCAACTTAAAGCTGCCTAAAAGCATCATCATGATGATGCTGATCACGATTAGGGCGATGATATAAGCCTCTGCGGCGGAATGTATCACTGAATTTAGGGTGCTGCCCAGCAAGG
>JBFKSL010000272.1:0-6178 GCA_041626995.1 Ketobacter sp.
GATGACATCAACCAAAGCGTCCAAAAGCAAGCTTCCAGCCTGGGCCACCAATGCGAATTTTTGCAAAGCAATCGTGAATATGAGCTGATTGAGCATATTCACGCCGCCCAGCAAGAGGGCATTGAATTTATCCTGATCAACCCCGGTGCCTTTACACACACCAGCATAGCTCTGCGCGATGCTTTAGCGGGAGTGAACATTCCGTTTATCGAAGTGCACCTGTCTAACATTCACGCCCGGGAAAGCTTTCGTCATCACTCCTACCTGTCTGACATTGCAGTAGGCGTGATCTGCGGTTTGGGCGCACAAGGCTACGAGCTGGCCCTGCAAGCAGCCCACAAGCAGCTTAGCAAAAACGCATAATTTATAGTCACTGGTTAATAATAAAGAGAAGTTCAAATGGATATTCGCAAGGTTAAAAAACTGATTGAACTGTTGGAAGAATCCGGCATTGATGAAATTGAGATAAAAGAGGGTGAAGAATCGGTTCGCATTAGCCGCAACCAAAACCAAGGCATGGCGATGCCTCAGCAAATGTATGCACCGGCTCCAGCTCCTGCGGCACCTGCCCCTGCGGCAGCACCTGCTGCACCGGCAACGGCTCCCGCAGATTCCGGCCCCGATGGCCACAAAGTAAAATCCCCCATGGTAGGCACCTTCTATCGCGCTTCCTCTCCTGAAGCTGCTCCCTTTGTAGAAGTGGGCCAAAGCGTAAAAGCAGGCGACACGCTGTGCATTGTAGAAGCCATGAAGATGATGAACCAAATCGAAGCGGACAAGTCCGGTACCGTAGTGGCGATTTTGGTAGACAACGCCGAGCCTGTGGAATTCGATCAGCCGCTATTCGTCATCAACTAAAAAAAGGCCCTCACCATGCTGGAAAAAGTGCTTATCGCCAACCGTGGCGAAATCGCTCTGCGGGTGCTGCGAGCCTGTAAAGAGCTTGGCATACAAACCGTTGCCGTGTATTCCTCTGCAGACAAAGAACTGATGCACATCCGCTTGGCGGATGAAGCCGTTTGTATTGGCCCGGCTTCCGCGGCAGAAAGCTATCTCAACATTCCTGCCATCATCAGCGCAGCAGAAATCAGTGGTGCCAACGCCATCCATCCTGGCTATGGCTTCCTGGCAGAAAATGCCGACTTTGCCGAGCGGGTAACCGATAGCGGCTTCACCTTTATCGGCCCAACAGCAGACACCATTCGCTTGATGGGTAACAAGGTTTCCGCCATTGAAGCCATGAAAAAAGCCGGCGTACCCTGTGTGCCGGGCTCCGACGGCCCCTTGAGCGATGACAACAACGAGATATTGAAATTGGGCCGCGACATCGGCTACCCGGTTATCATCAAAGCCGCATCCGGTGGCGGTGGCCGAGGTATGCGCGTAGTTCACGACGAAAAAGACCTGATCAAATCCATCGCCCTCACCCGTGCCGAAGCCCGTGCCGCCTTTGGAGACGGCACGGTGTACATGGAGAAATTCCTAACCACTCCTCGCCACGTGGAAATCCAAGTGCTGGCCGATGGTCAAGGCAACGCCGTGTACCTGGGTGATCGCGACTGCTCCCTGCAACGCCGCCACCAGAAAGTGGTGGAAGAAGCCCCTGCTCCTGGTATTCCCGAGCACTTGCGCAAAGAAGTAGGCGAGCGCTGTGTACAAGCCTGTATCGACATTGGCTACCGTGGCGCAGGCACCTTCGAATTCCTATACGAAAACGAAGGCTTCTACTTCATCGAGATGAACACCCGCGTGCAGGTGGAACACCCGGTTACAGAAATGGTTACTGGCATCGACATCATCAAAGAACAACTGAGCATTGCTGCAGGCAACAAACTCAGCTTCACCCAGGATGACGTTAAAATCGTCGGCCACTCCATTGAATGCCGCATCAACGCCGAAAACCCTAAAACCTTTATGCCCAGCCCCGGCACCATCAGCTACTGGCACAGCCCTGGGGGTAACGGTGTGCGCATGGATACCCACATCTATACCGGCTACAAGGTTCCGCCCAATTACGACTCCCTAATCGGCAAGCTCATCACCTACGGGGAAGATCGCTCCATCGCCCTACAACGTATGCGCAACGCGTTGGATGAAATTCTGGTGGAAGGCATCGAAACCAACATCCCGCTTCACCAGGACGTGATTATGAGCGATAGCGGTTTCAACAAAGGTGGCGTAGACATCCACTATCTCGAAAAAATCCTGGGAATGCATTAATGCCCTGGATACAGGTAAAACTGCAAACCACCGGCCGCAACAGCGCGCCGGTGGAAAACCTGCTGATGGAACTGGGCGCTGTATCCGTAACCCTGGAAGACAGCGCTGACCAACCCCTATTAGAACCCCCTCCCGGCGCCACGCCCATATGGGATGACACCACTGTCACCGGCCTATACGAAGCTAATGTGGATGTGGATTTACTGACCACGGCCATCAAAAACCAGTTGGGAGAGATCCCCCTGCGAGTGGAAGCCCTGGAAGACAAAGACTGGGTTCGCGAATGGATGGACAGCTTCCAACCCATCTGCTTTGGCGAGCGCCTATGGGTATGCCCCAGCTGGCTGCAACCGCCTCAACCGGATGCGGTGAACATGATGCTGGACCCCGGTTTAGCCTTTGGCACCGGCACCCACGAAACCACATCCCTGTGCTTAAAATGGCTCGACAGCGCCGATGTAAGCGATAAAACCGTGATCGATTACGGCTGTGGCTCCGGCATACTGGCTATCGCCGCTGCCCTGTTGGGAGCCAAAAAAGTTATCTGCGTGGATAATGATCCGCAAGCTTTGCTGGCCACCAAGCAAAACGCTGAGCGCAATCAGGTGCTAGATCGTATTGAAGTTTATAGCCCCGAAACCGCGCCCAGCATCAAAGCCGATATAATGCTAGCAAATATTTTGGCAGGCCCTTTGATATCCTTAAGCCAGCGACTGGCGGATCTTACACAAAGCCATGGCCAGGTCGTACTTTCAGGAATACTACAAGAGCAGGCTGAAGAAGTTTCCAACGCCTACAGCGCATACTTCAAAATGAGCCCGGCAACCATAGATGGGGACTGGGTACGTTTAACCGGTCAAAAATGCAACTAAAATAAAGACAACTTCACACTTATCCGGTCTAAACTGTGTAAAATGAATAAAAACTTATTGTCACGGAAAGGCCAGCGCACCTATGGCAGAACACCTGCTAACAAAATGCCCTCACTGTAGCACCACGTTTCGCTTAACACAGGCACAACTGGATATTGCCGGAGGTGCGGTGCGCTGCGGTGCCTGTTATCAGGTTTTCCATGCAGCTGAGCACATCGTAAAAACCTCGGTGGTGGAAGAACATCGCCAAATCACCAAAGAACCTGATCCTGTAGAAGAAGCTTTCGACGTAAAAAGCGAAGAAGGCATGGACCCATACGATTCCAGCGACATTGAAGCGCTCGACAAAAGCAACGACGACGCATTTAACGAAGCCTACCAGGAATCCATCGACAAGGAATCCAAGCTGGAAGACTTCGGCTACAAAGAAAAGCCAAAGAAAGCCGACAAAAATGACGAAAGCTGGGCTGAAGAATTACTAAAAGAGCTGGGCGATGACGAAGAAGAACCCGAACTCATTGAAGACAACAATGAAGAAGACAGCGATGAAGAAGACAGCCCATCCATTGTCAGCGGTGATAGCGCCTTCAGCCTCGATGATGAACCGAAAAAAACCAGCAAGAAAAAGCCGGCTAAAGGCCAGGAACTCAGCGATACCTTTATGAACCTGGGCAATTTTGCCGGCGACGACCCATTCGCCATCAGCGAAATTGAAGAAGACGAGTTCGGTGAATCTGACCGCGAAAGCGTTGATGAGTCCTGGGCCAAGGCCATGCTGGACGAACTGGAAGAAGACGAGAAACCCAAGAAACCCGTTAAAAGCGAACTTTCGATATTGATGGATGAAGAGGAAGAGCCTGTCGACAACAGCCCCTTTGCCTCCAAAGAACTATCTAAAGATAAAGACGAAATAAAACAGCGCGCCAAAGAACGAAGCCAAAAAGAAAAGCAGCTTAGCAAACAGTCGAAAAAAGCGGACACCCTTCGCACAGACGAAACCGAAGATTTTTTCAAACTTCTGGAAGACGACACGAAACCTTCAGCCAACGAACCAGACATGAATCTGGATGACCTGGACCAGTTAAATGAAGACGTCGAACTGGAAGACATCACACCGGAAAACCTGTTTGCCGATAGCGACGCCGTCATCAATCAGCAAATACAACTCAGCGAGCTGGAATACGCGAAAGAAGAAGCTCGCAGCGGTGTCGGAAAAACACTGCTCATGCTGATTGTTAGCGTAATATTGATTGCTGGCCTTGGCGCACAGTACGTATATTTCCATTTTGACCAGGCATCACGTAACCCCACCATTCGCCCTTGGGCTGAAAAATTCTGCGCCACCGTCGGCTGCAATTTGGTTTCACAAAGTGATGTCAGCCAAATCATCGGCACCAACCTAGTGGTGCGCTCTCATCCCTACGAAAAAAACGCCCTGGTAATCGATGTGATCATCAAAAACCGTGCGACCTTCCAGCAACCCTATCCACAAGTACAACTCAGCTTTGAAGACATTAACGGCAACCCTGTGGCCAGCCGCCGCTTCAAACCCCAGGAATACATCAAAGACCAACAAATTGATTTAAACAGCATGCCCAGCAACGTGCCAATTCACCTGACACTGGAAATCGTCGACCCAGGTCGGGACGCTGTGAACTATCAGTTACACTTTCTGCCTCAAGACAGTGCCAGCTGATCACAAACAGAACAATTTTATAGATCAATTTGCCACACATCACTCAACTGGCAAAAATAGTCGATTAATTTTACAAATATGGTAAAAACTGTATTTATTCTGTCGCCTCTTCCAGCTATCATAGCTCGATCTTTAAGCATTAGCTGAACACCATTAGGCGCAGAAATAAGCAGGAGTTCTAGGTGTCGTTAGTTATTGGCCCCTACACTTTAAGCAACCCAGTGGTGTTAGCGCCCATGGCGGGCGTTACTGATCAGCCTTTTCGTTTACTGTGCAAGCGCCTTGGTGCTGGCATGGTAGTGTCGGAAATGCTGACCAGCGACAGCAGGCTTTGGAGCTCACGCAAATCCCAGTTGCGAATGATCCATCAAAGCGAACCGGAACCGCGCTCTGTACAAATTGCCGGAACCGAACCGCAGCAAATGGCAGAAGCAGCCAGGCTTTGTGTGCAACAAGGCGCTCAAATTGTGGATATCAATATGGGCTGCCCAGCGAAAAAAGTCTGTAAAAAAGCCGCCGGGTCTGCTTTGCTAAAAGATGAAGTACTGGTCGAAGCCATTTTAAACGCCGTAGTAAAGGCAGTGGATGTACCGGTAACCCTGAAGATACGCACCGGTTGGTCACCTGATCAACGCAACGGTGTAACCATTGCCAACATAGCAGAACAGGCAGGGATTCAGGCACTAGCGGTTCACGGTCGAACACGAGCTTGCGCCTATAAGGGAGCGGTGGAATATGACACCATTGCGCAAATTAAGGAAGCTATCAGCATTCCCGTTATTGCCAACGGCGACATTACCACTCCGCAACAGGCCCAACAGGTGCTCGAATACACGGGCGTCGATGGCATTATGATTGGCCGGGCAGCACAGGGAAACCCTTGGATTTTTCAAGAAATTGCGCATTTTCTTGAATCGGGGGAAACGTTAACCGCTCCATCGTACAGGGAAGTGAAAGCAGTGGTTCTAGAACATCTTCATCGCTTGCACGACTTTTATGGTGAGCATATGGGCGTGCGTATCGCGAGAAAGCATATTACGTGGTATGTACAAAGGCTCCCAAAGGGAGCACAATTTAAATCATCTTTTAACCAGCTTGAAATAGCGTCGGAACAACTCGCCAGTGCTCAGGAGTATTTTGAGCATATAATCGAGGGAGAGGTAATGGCGGCATGAACGAAACAAACTACAACGACGAAACATCTATCCCCAGCAATGCAACTTCAGCCAGCAATACCGATTTGAAGCAGCACCTGGTTACGTCCGTGGATCAGGAAACTCAGACCCTACGTGACAACGTTCATCGAGCACTGCGCAACTACTTCGCGCACCTGGATGGGCAACCCGTAACCGATGTGTATCAAATGGTATTGTCGGAAGTGGAAGCACCC
>JBFKSL010000273.1:0-6176 GCA_041626995.1 Ketobacter sp.
CATGGCGATTCATTAAATTGGCAAAAAAAGTCGCCCCCAGGCCAGCTCCTAGTAGTGCTTTATTCTCCGAATTGAGCAAGCCTTTTCCACGAATGGCAACCACATTGTTGCGCACAAAAGGGTGAGACAGAATTTCTGCTGGCCCCTGATCACCCAATAGATGGGATAACACCTCATCCAGCACTTTGGAAACAACCTTTACAGTAACTTTGTCTGGATAGCTTTGAGCCAGATACGCTTCTTTGAAACGCTCCAGCGCAGCCATCGGATCGGCCTGCCCCAAACAAGCAAAGCGCCAACTGCCAATACTGGAAGACAAAGTGGGCAGTGGCCTGGAACGGTTTACCAGAAAAGTACCGAACAGGGCGCGATCCAGCCCTTCCAGTATCAGCCACTTGGGGCCACCAGATGCCCCGACCAATAGATCGATGTCATCAACATGAAAACCATCGCGCTCGATTTGCGCCCGCGCTTTACTGCCAATGGACCATTGCAGCGCCGGGCTCTTAATCTGAATTGCTACTGACATGAACAGCCAAACCAAATTGGAAAGAAAATACCAAGGTAAGCGACAGCTCAAACGCTGCCGCTTTTTAAAGAAGGGGGTTTATATCGCAGTTTTTTTATCAGTTAAATGGTGACATCGGACACTGGCGTCATATAGTTCCTGTAAAATATCTGATCGGCTGATTATGCCCACTAATTTGCCCTCTTCAACTACGGGGTAAACTTTGGGTTTGCTAATGGAAAGCTGCTCTGCCAACTCAGCGATAGACAGATCGCCATCCACCGTAATCACTTCCGTTTTCATAATGTCACCTGCGTTAGCGGTAAGATCACAATAAAACGCCGTGTTGAGCATTTCCTTGATACAGTCCTGCTCAGAAATAAAGCCAATTACGTTTTTATCCTTATCCAAAACCGGAGCCCCGGTAATTTTGTGCTCCAACAGGGTAGCCACAACATCACCTACATCGTCGCGCACATCAAAGCTAACCACTTTGCGGCTCATGCAGTCTCGAACCACTACTGATTTGTCTACCATACGACCTCCTCGCCTATGCGATATTGTCACTGTTATCTTGTTGTAGTTATTGGCTGACAAAGACTTAATTTTGCGTCCTTACCCCTTAACAATGTCACAGCTCTTCACTAAGCTCAACTGTATCTGTAAAGATCTATACACTTGAGTTGAAAGAGTGAACCTAAGCGGTTGAGACACCTCAATTAATTACCTAGACTGTAAGATGTAACAGTTCCTGTCCGACCGACCGTTCACGCAAGCCATATGGGTCTAAAAATGTCGTTTATAGCGCTTGCAACGAATTTGAGAACCATCTTACTCTAAGCACCGCTTTTTGTTCGCCACAGGGGATAAACATGGCCAACACCTCGTCAGCCAAGCAAACTGATCGTACCTATGACATTGTGGTTTTTGGCGCCACAGGATTCACCGGGAAACTGACTGCTGAATATCTTGTGCAGTGTAAAGATGCCAAAGCCATTAAGCTCGCCATTGCTGGGCGCAACCCTTCCAAACTGGCTGCCTGCAAGCAAGACCTGGAGGCGCTTAATCCAGATATTCAAATTGGCACCATCGATGCCTATTCTGACAGTTTAACCAGCCTTAAAGCCCTGGCGGCGTCCACCAAGGTGGTGATTACAACGGTAGGGCCTTACTTAAAATATGGTGAAATGCTGGTTCAGGCCTGTGTTGAAGAAGGCACCCATTACGTGGACTTGACCGGAGAACCCGAGTTTGTAGAAGGCATTGAATACCGATACCAGGATCAAGCAGAGAAAAACCACGTTAAAATCGTAAACTCCTGTGGTTTTGACAGCATTCCCCACGATTTAGGCGCCCTGTATACGGTTCGCGAATTAAACAAACTGATAGGCGAAGATAAAACCGCCCAAACCCCCATGAAGGTGGAAGGTTTTATTCAAGCCCATGGCACCTTTTCCGGTGGCACCTGGCATTCTGCCATTACACAGTTTTCACGGCTGCGCGAATACCAGAAGAAACGCAAGGTATGGCTAAAAGCCAAGAAAACCCGGCCAACGGATCGTCGCCGGGCTCGTGTGGCCACACCCATAGTGAAATATGTGAAACCATTTGGTGCCTGGGCCTGCCCGTTTCCCTCCATTGACCCACAGGTGGTAAAACGCACCGCCTTGGCCCGCAACGAATTCGGCCCCGATTTCCTCTATGGCCACTACATTCTGGTGGAACAACTGCCAAAACTGGTGGCAGGGGTAGTGGGAGCCGGTGGCGTTTTGGCCTTGTCGCAATTTAAATACAGCCGCAACAAATTGCTTAAAGTGAAAGACCCCGGCCAAGGCCCCAGTGCCAGCACACGGGAAAAATCCTGGTTTAAAGTGCACTTTATTGGCGAAGCCAATGGCTTACATATTTGGACGGAAGTGAGCGGTGGTGACCCAGGTTACGGTGAAACCGCAAAAATGCTGGCAGAATCTGCTTTGTGCTTGGCACTGAATAAAGACCTCCCGGAACAATACGGAATCGTCTCCCCCGGTGCAGCCATGGGCCCTGCCCTGATTGACCGCCTGCAGCAAGCAGGCATTACCTTTAGAACCATAGAATAGGAGTAACCCGCTGTGGGCAGCCAGTTTATTCAAATGAACGTGGAGTTTAACGCTCCTGTTAATGAAATTTTTTCTCAGTTATCCGACCACGAAAAATTAGGCAGCGTTATGAACGCCAAAATTAAACGCGTGAAGGATGGCGAGGGTGATGTAAATGGTGTGGGTTCTGTGCGACGTATTGGCCCACTACCCATGGCGGGTTTAGAAGAAACTGTTACCGCCTACGAGCCCAACAAACTTGTGGAATACACCATCACCAAGGGCGCACCTTTGAAGAATCACCTGGGCCGCATGGTATTTAGTGAACAAGATGGGAAAACCAAACTGCATTACACCATTCAGTTTGACATGATGTATCCCATTCCCCTGAGTGGCCTGGTGGTAAAAACGGCACTGGAGAAACTTATTCTGTCTGGGTTGCGCAAATTCGCCAAAAAGTATGACTAGCTTCTCGCTTTGAGCATTTATTAAGCAAAAAGATTGAGAGTTGTCGCAATTTGTTGAATTAACAAAGTATTAGCCTTGGCGTTTTATCCTGCTGTGCTTTAATTAATGGAAATAGATAAGGGAGCATAACAATGAAGCGAATTGCGACAGCCACTGCACTGGGTTTAGGTTTGGCCCTATCTTCCAGCGCCTATTCAGACACGGTTTTTGGCATTTATGCCGGCGCCGGTAACATCAGCTATGACTATTCCGGTGATTTTACGGACTTGGATGGCAATGGTGGCTCCATAGATTTTGAGGATGACCTGGGTTTAAGCGGTGATTCTGGCGCTTATTTTTATGTGGCTATTGAACACCCGATTCCCATCTTACCCAATATCAAAATTGCCCATTCAGATATCAGCGAGAGCGGTCGAAATACACTGGATGAAGACATTTCATTTGGTGGCGAAGATATCCCCGCAGGCGTAACCATTGATACTGATGTAGATTTTACTCATACTGACTTCACCTTTTATTATGAAATTTTGGACAACTGGGTCAACCTGGACTTAGGCTTAACCGCTCGACAATTTGATGGAGAGCTTGCCGCAGCTGGTTCGCAAGGCCCAATCAGCTACTCCGCTCAAGAAGACCTGGATTTCGTAGCGCCTATGCTTTACGGAATGGCTCGGTTTGATTTACCACTCACTGGCTTATATGTGCAAGCTAGCGGTAACTGGATTGGCGTTAGCGGTGTACAACTTTATGATATCTGGGGCAAGGTGGGCTACACCTTTGCGTTTGGTTTAGGTCTTGAAGCTGGTGTGCGCCAATTGGCACTGGAGCTTGATGATGTAGACGACCTGGATGCCGATATCACCTTAGACGGCACCTACATCGCGGCCACCTTCCACTTCTAATTATTGCTCTCACTTCCAACTAAAAACGGCCTCAAAAATGAGGCCGTTTTTATTCTGCTAAGGCTTTGTCTTAATCGAACTTCATGCCAAGACGTAAGCCCACTTCTTCGTAGGACTCAACCACATCACCCAAACCTTGACGGAAGCGGTCTTTATCCAGTTTCTTGCGAGTTTCTTTATCCCACAACCGGCAACCGTCTGGCGTGAACTCATCACCCAGGATCACGCGGCCCTCATACAAACCAAATTCCAGCTTGTAGTCTACCAATAACATGTCGCCATCCAGGAACAATTGCTTCAGCACTTCATTTACTTTGAAGGTAAGCTCCTGCATTTGATCCACATGCTCTTTTTCAGCCCAACCGAAGCTGCGGATGTGATACTCGTTGATCATGGGGTCGCCCAATTCGTCGTTCTTCAGGAAGAATTCAAACGTAGGTGGATTTAAATCCAGACCTTCTTCCACACCCAGTCGACGACAAATACTGCCCGCTGAAATGTTTCGTACCACACACTCAATGGGGAACATTTTTAAGTTCTTAACCAATGATTCCTGGTCGCTCAACAGCTTGATATGGTGGGTTTCGATGCCCGCTGCTTGCAGCTTTTCCATAATGAAAGCATTGAACTTGTTGTTCACCATACCTTTGCGATCCAACTGCTCGATCTTTTTGCCATCGAACGCTGAAGTATCGTTACGGAAAAATAAAATCAGAGATTTGGGGTCGTCTGTTGTATAAACAGATTTCGCCTTACCTTTATAGAGTTCGTCACGCTTTTCCATTGTTTCACCTAGTTACGTTTAATCAATAACTTCTACAGCTTCGATTGATAACCAATCAAAACCCGAATCCTGTTGTGCCACTTGAATACTCTCTTCGTGACACGCTTCCACCTGCAGTAATGCCGCAACGGCCAGTTCGGGGTGATTGTTCTTTTTACTTATATGGGTCACCACCAAGTGTTGCAGTTTTTCCACCTGCATTTGTCCTAGCATCTCTGCCGCCTGCTGATTATTCAAATGGCCCAAATTACTCGCTACTCGTCTTTTCAAAGAGGTTGGATATGGGCCATCCGCCAGCATTTGTAGATCATGGTTGCATTCCAGCATTAGGCTATCACAACCCTGATACATCTCCAGCATATGAGGTGTAACACAGCCCGTATCCGTAATCACTCCCAGCTTCATGCCGTTTGCCTGGAAAGTAAACTGACATGGCTCATTGGCATCATGGGGTACGGGAATCGGCTGTACCACCATGCCCGCCAGGGTAAATTCATCGTGAGGATTGATCAACTGAAACAAGCTCTCGTCTAACACACCTTGAAGCTTATCTACCCAGGTTCCCCAGGTGGTATAAACCGGCACACGTGCCTTATTGGCCAGGCGCGCCACCCCTTTGATGTGGTCGCTGTGCTCGTGGGTAACTAATATGGCCGCCAGATCATCCACCACCACATTCATGCCGCTCATCCTGGATATGGCTTCCTTTGCGGAAAAGCCACAATCCAGCAGTACGCTACCCTGGCTTCCATTGCGTATTAACGTTCCGTTTCCTTCGCTGCCGCTACCAATGGAAGCAAATTCCACTATTGCAGTTTCTCCCGCAAAGCCAATAGTATCTGTGCAGACATTTCCTGGGGCGCTACGGTATCGTCATCCAATTGCACGGATACCTGAATACCACTTTCCGAACTGACCAGACGCAGTTGAACATCTTTCTCAACCTCGTCATCATCTTCATCTTTCACCACCGCTTTCTTAGCAAGGTAGTAAATACCCAGGCTTCGATCCAGATCGTCTACGGGGATTTTAGCTCTATCCAGTGCCAAGCCGATATCACGCCAAGCATGGTTGAAGTCCTGGTTGACCACCAAGATGGGGTAGCCATTGCCATCCCAGGTCATGGTGTGCTTGGGCAAAGCTTCAAGGTTTTGTGTCAACACCGATGCCCCTGCTTTTCTGCCCCCTTCGCTGAGGAAGGACATTAGCTCATCATATACCAAGGCCATTAGCTCGACACTTTCAGGTTGCTTGGGCCATTCCACGGCTGCTTCAATGTCATCCACTTTGACGTGGTTGATGGTAATCACACTACCCATGTAATCTTTGGATGGGTCCACCTGAAAACGGAATCGCTCCCGCTTATCAGCATCGCCACCGGTAAAGAAACGCTTGGTGGAACTCCACCATCCCTCTTCGCTGGGTAATCGGCGAGG
>JBFKSL010000274.1:0-6168 GCA_041626995.1 Ketobacter sp.
ACGTTTCGGTAGTGAGCTAGTGCGGATGAGCGTTCCTGGTATAAACAAATTTTTGGTTAAGCGTGGTGAGCGTGCTACCAAAAAACAATTTCCACAAAGCGTGCAAAAAACCAAGGCCGATACCAGTTTTACACCGGTAGACACCTTAGCCCGATAATAGCAAGCAACAAACACTTTATGACAACACTAACACTCGAGCGCAGCGACAACTTATACATTCTGGAACTCATCAACGGCGACAACGACAATGCCTTAAACCTTGATGTGCTGGAAGAATGGTTCGCTGCGCTGAGTGAAGTGGAAAATCACTCAGGCAACACCGCATTACTCATTCACAGCGAGCACGAAAAAACCTTTTCTACCGGAATCGATTTGAAATGGCTGATGACTCAACCACAAACCACCATTGCGGAATTCGTCACCAAATTGGAAAACCTATTACTGCGCATTGCCACCCTAAACTGCCCCACCGTAGCGGTAATAAACGGTAACTGCTATGCCGGTGGTGCACTCATCGCCAGCGCCTGCGATTTTCGTTACATGCGCAAAGATAAAGGTCGTTTTTGCTTTCCCGAAGTTAAAATCGAAATGGCCTTTACACCAGTCATGCTGGAAATCGTAAAACTCCTACCCAGCCAAAACGCACTTTATGAACTTTCCATTACAGCCGATGCCTGGGGCGGCGATCAATGTCAACACACCGGCATTGTTCATCAAGCCTTACCCCTAGAACAACTCTACCCCACCGCACTGACCAAAGCGCAACAACTATCAAACAAACACCGCCCCACCATTACCACCCATAAACAGGTCCTAAGGGAAAAAGTTACCGCATTAGCAAAACAACGTGGCCTTATCTAAAAATCAGTGAGTTAAATCCGCATATACCCTGGCTGACTAACAACCCTGCTGCAAAAAACCAATCATTCTCAGCAGTCCTTTGGAATCTGCTTCATATCAAAGGCACCAAACCCAGTCCTGTTCCATACTTATCAATTCACCCCCAAATTTTTATTCACCGAGGCAAGGCAGTGGAAAAACCTTCTATGTCAGCGGCAGACAACATTGATCAAATAGCGGATGTCATCAAAAAAATTGGCGAAAGCCGGAACGGAAAAGCGGCGCTCACCAAGCAAGACATTTTCAAGCACGGTTATTACCCCTACAAACGCAAAATGACACGCAGGGAATACGAAGCAAAAAAACAAGAACTGCAAGTTGAACTATTAAAATTTCAAAACTGGGTGAAGAATACTGGGCAAAAAGTGGTGATTCTATTCGAAGGCCGCGACGCAGCAGGAAAAGGTGGAACCATTAAGCGCATTATGGAACACATCAACCCACGGGGTGCCCGCGTGGTAGCATTGGAAAAACCCACCGAAACCGAAGCAGGTCAATGGTATTACCAACGATACATACAACACTTTCCCACCGATGGTGAAATCGTCTTATTCGACCGTTCCTGGTATAACCGCGCAGGCGTGGAACGAGTAATGGGTTTCTGCGAAGAAAAACAATATTTGGAATTTATGCGACAAACACCCGAGCTGGAACGCATGCTGGTACGTAGCGGAATTTTACTATTTAAGTTTTGGTTTTCGGTGAGCCGAGAAGAACAGTTCCGCCGTTTTCAAGAACGTCGCAAAGACCCCTTGAAACAATGGAAACTCAGCCCTATCGACTTAGCCTCACTGGATAAATGGAGTGAATACACGAAAGCTAAAGAAGCCATGTTCTTTTATACCGATACCGCCGACGCGCCCTGGACAGTGATCAAATCCGACGACAAAAAACGCGCTCGAATCAATGCCATGCGCTACTTACTTAGCAAAGCAAACTACCCCAATAAAAATGAAGAAGTGGCAGTGCCACCAGACCCACTGATTGTCGGCAGCGCTGCCGACATCCATGAAAAAGACGAAAAAGTATTAACCCGCGAAGACCAGCAAGGAGAAGCATAATGTCTCAAAGCCAAACCGATCATGCCAAGCAAGTGGTGGACAGCTTTAAAGAAAAGCTCAGCAAAAGCGGCTTAGAACATGTGGGGCAAAAACATTTTGACGAACTGCAACTGCTGATTGAATCCGCTATTGATAGTGCTGTGTATTTAGAAATTGAAAGAATCGCTGACAAACTCGACTCACTTAGCCATGAGGTAAGACAATCAGCGGAGCGCTTCGACTGACTCCACATGCAAACAGGTTACTAATACTCTGCTAGTACTAGGCCACTACTTGCCTCCCACACCTCAAGCAATTGGGACACACCAAGGCGACAGGTTATTTCGATTTCAGTCTCTTTACGCAGCCGAGCATCACAGATCTGAGCGGATTGAGCGGACGGCTGTTTGAGCGCAAAGCGCGAGTTCCGGAAGCGCCGCTCAGGTCGAGAAGCACAGGGCAGCCGAAGGCCAAGTAGCGAGACTGAAATCGAAATAACCTGTCGCCGATTCTCTTCCAAATTGCCCCACCACTATCGAAAAATCCCCCACATCACACTACACTGTGTAAAAATACCCAACGCAAACCCATCAACACCCCAAACACATAAGGTACCCCATGCAAGGCACCCTATTTGTCATATCAGCCCCCTCCGGCGCGGGCAAAACCAGCCTGGTTAAAGCCCTGGTGGAATCCACCGCTGACCTGGACGTTTCCATCTCCCACACCACCCGGCCCCAGCGGCCAGGGGAAGTCAACGGCGTGAACTACCACTTCGTCAGCAAAGAAACCTTTGGCGACATGCTCAACCAAAACGCCTTCCTGGAAAACGCCGAAGTGTTCGGCAACCTATATGGCACCAGCAAAGAAAGCGTACAAAACCAACTTAACGCCGGCACAGACGTAATCCTGGAAATTGATTGGCAAGGGGCCCAACAAATCCGCCGCCAAATGCCAGAAGCGGTCAGCGTGTTCATCCTGCCGCCCTCCAAAGAAATACTGAAAGAACGCCTGGAAGGGCGCGGCCAGGACTCCGAAGAAGTCATTCAGGGCCGCATGGATCAAGCCGCCGAACAGATTTCCCACCACGTGGAATTTGACTACCTAGTGATTAACGACGTTTTCAACACCGCCCTGGAAGAATTGCGCTCCCTGATATTCAGCCAGCGCCTGCGTTGCAGCCGACAGTGCGATCACCACCAACAACTCATTACCAGCCTCTTGTCATAAGGGCTCAAACCGGTAAAATAGCGGGCTTGCCTAAATTTGGCAGCTAAACAAGTTACTGAGGTAAAACACAACCATGGCACGAGTAACCGTACAAGACTGTCTGGAAAAAGTAGACAACCGATTCTCACTGGTATTAGTGGCCAGCAAACGCGCTCGCCAAATTGCTACCGGCGGTAAAGACCCCTATGTTGAGTGGGAAAACGACAAGCCTACCGTGGTTGCTCTACGCGAAATCGCCGAAGGTTATGTTGACCAATCCATTCTGGCACGCAAACCAGAACCAAAAGAATACCGTGATACAGCCGCCTTCCACAGCGCCTTCAACAACCCTCCCACTGAAGATTAATCAAACTTCATAGAGCTGTTTTCATTAGTGCCCAATGCCAGTACACTGAGTTTTTAAGGAGGTATTGGGCGCTTGCAAACCGTTGAATCACTTGTAGAAAAGCTTGACTACCTTCCCCTCAAACAGCGGGAAGTGATTCGTCGTGCCTACCACTTTGCAGAAGAAGCACACGAGGGCCAATACCGCCGTAGCGGCGACCCTTACATTGTCCATCCCCTGGCTGTGGGAAAGATCCTGGCCGATATGCACATGGACTCCCAAAGCATCCAAGCCGCCTTACTCCACGACGTCATTGAAGACACCCACGTATCCAAAGAATCCCTGTCGGACGCCTTTGGCGACATCGTTGCGGATCTGGTGGACGGCGTATCGAAAATCGGTGCCATCAAATTTGAATCGAAAGCAGAAGCTCAGGCAGAAAACTTCCGTAAAATGATGCTGGCCATGACCAAAGACATCCGCGTGATCTTGGTAAAACTGGCCGACCGCCTGCACAACATGCGCACTTTGGGCGTACTGCACCCCACTAAGCGCCGCCGTATCGCCTTGGAAACCCTGGAAATCTATGCCCCCATCGCCAATCGGCTGGGTATGAACAATATTCGGGTGGAGCTGGAAGACCTTTGCTTCACGCACATGTATCCCATGCGCGCCTCACGCATTAAGCGGGCCACGAAAAACTCCCGTGGCCACCGCAAAGAATTGATGGCCAATATCGAGGAATCCATTGTTAACCGGCTGGAACGGGACGGGCTCACCGGCCGGGTCAGCGGTCGCGAAAAGCACCTTTACAGCATCTACAGCAAGATGAAAACCCAGCGTAAACCGTTCAATGAGATTATGGACGTGTTCGGCTTTCGCATCATCGTAGATTCCGTAGATATGTGCTATCGAGTGCTGGGTGCCGTACACAACCTTTACAAACCCATCCCCGGTCGATTCAAAGACTACATCGCCATCCCCAAGGGTAACGGCTACCAGTCTTTGCACACCACCCTCATTGGCATGAGTGGCGTACCCATGGAAATCCAAATTCGCACGGAAGAAATGGAAGCCATGGCCAATAACGGCATTGCCGCCCACTGGCTGTATAAGTCCGACGACAGCACCGGAGTAGTACAAAGCCGAGCCAAAGAATGGATGAAAGGCCTGCTGGAAATGCAGCAACAGGCGGGCAACTCCATCGACTTCCTGGAAACGGTCAAAATCGACCTGTTCCCCGACGAAGTCTACGTGTTCACGCCAAAAGGCGACATTTTGGAACTGCCCACCGGTGCAACACCGGTGGATTTCGCCTACGCTGTACACACCGGTGTGGGCAATAGCTGCGTGGCGGCTCGCTTGGATCATCGACTGGTGCCCCTCAGCACCCCTATCCAAAGCGGACAGACCATCAAAATCATTACCGCGCCCGGCGCCTGTCCCAACCCAGCCTGGCTCAGCTTTGTTACCACCGCCAAAGCCCGCGCCAATATACGCCACTTCCTCAAGCATCAACGCCGCTCCGAATCTGTCGCCTTGGGCCGCCGCTTGCTGGACAAAGCTTTGGCTAGTTTCGACCTGGCTCTGGAAGCCATGCCAGAAGAGCGTGTCAAACTGGCTTTACAAGAAGCGGGCTTTGACACCCTGGATGACCTACTGGAAGACATCGGCCTGGGCAACCAAATGTCGCAAATCGCCGCCCGCCGCATGCTACCCCGCAGCGGAGAAGGCGATGGCCCACAAATGGAAAGCAACAAACCCAAACCATTGGTCATTCGTGGCACCGAAGGTATGGTCATCGCCCTGGCCAAGTGCTGTCGCCCCATTCCCGGCGATTCTGTGATGGGCCATTTAAGTTCCGGCCGCGGCATGGTAATCCATCGCGACAACTGCAAAAATATTGAAGCCGAGCTAAAAGAGAATCCGGAAAAATGCCTGTCGGTCGAATGGGCACAGGATACCGAAGGCGAATACTCCATCGACCTGCGGGTGCAAATGGAAAGCGAGCGCGGCGCACTGGCCACCTTGGCCTCTTTGGTTTCCCAGGCAGACGCCAATATTGAAACCATCAACTTAAAAGAGAAAGACGCGCACCTATCCGTGGTCACCATGCGCATATCCATTCGCGACCGAGTACATTTGGCGAAAACCATACGCCGCATGAGAACACTGAAAGCAGTACACAAAATTACCCGCGTTCGAAACTAACTTCTTCTTAACAATAACGATTCAATAGGGACATCCCCCATGAGCAAGCGTGAAATTATTTCCACCGACAAAGCCCCACAAGCCATTGGCACTTACTCGCAAGCAGTTAAATGTGGCAACACCGTTTATTTGTCTGGGCAGATTCCGTTAGACCCGGCTTCCATGGAATTAGTGGATGGCGATATGGAAGCCAATATTGTGCGCGTGTTTGAGAATTTAAAAGCCGTGGCAGAAGCAGCCGGTGGTTCATTGCAAGACATTGCCAAGCTGAATATCTTTTTGATCGACTTGGGTCATTTTGCGTTAGTGAATGAAGTAATGGCGCGCTATTTTGAACAACCTTATCCCGCAAGAGCGGCCGTTGCGGTTGCATCTTTACCGAAGGGTGCTCAGGTTGAAATGGATGGGGTGATGGAACTTTAAACTGCCATGGCAAACACATCACCTCTCATTCTAGTCGAC
>JBFKSL010000275.1:0-6160 GCA_041626995.1 Ketobacter sp.
TCAGTACGATCTTTTAGGATTCCATTGAATAATAAAAACACCGCCCGGCCTTTGTCGTTACCAATAAGAGGAGTGCCTGAGTACAATGATTTATTCCGAGCGGTTCCAGTTTCCATGAACCATACAAAATCCGAAAGCTGTTCGAAGTTAACATCGGAATTAATAGGCCCAGCAGCGTCAAACATAGCTTTTTCTGACAACTGAAAATATTCAAACCCACTTGCTAAGGGCTTGATTTTTTCACCATTAGCCTTCGTGTAACCGGAAATCACGCGGCTTAATCGAGGTTGTGTTATTGTTTTAGCAATATGCTCTTTCATTTCAGTTAGTATGAATTTTCTGTTCTGCCCATCTGCTTTGTTTGCAAGAAGAACGGCGTGACCTGTGGTTCCGGAGCCTGCAAATGAGTCTAAAACAATGTCATTGCCATTTGTTGTAAAGCTGATCAGTTCTTCTATCAGGTCTGTGGGCTTGGGGAAATCGAAGGGACGCTTATCTTCAGGGAATATCTCTTTAATTTGATTGGTTCCTTTACGTCCATCTAGTTCGAATAAACTAGAGAGTTTTGCTCTATAATCTTTAGCATATACTTTAAGTTCGATAAGCTTTTTTTCGTCTTTGCCAAAAATAACTCTGCCGCTCTCTAAAAGTTCATTCATTGTGGTTTCAGGAAACCTATATCCCATCAAAGGTTGCTTGCATGCTTTCTTTGTTTCGGGGTGAATGACATCATAACGGTAACCATCTTTACCGGGGTTGTGAACGCTTTGGCTTCCGGTGTAGATACCCTCATCATCTATGAACTTATATCTGTCAAAGGGCCATAGTTCAGATTTATGCTCTCTAAACCATTTGGTATATTCTTTTTGTCTTTCTTCTTGATCAGGGTATTTGGAAATAAATTCATTTCCAATGTCAATTAATAGCTGTTTTACCGTTAAGTTCGGTGATTTCCATTCCTTTGGTAGGGCTTGAATTTTGTTTGCATAGCAAAGTACATATTCATGCTCCACAGCAATTTTTGTTGGATTATTATCGGTAGCATTTTTCCATATGATTGTGCCTATGCGATTAGAAATACCAAATAACTCATCCATAATTACGCGAAGATTTCCGTACTCATTCTCGTCAATACTTACAAATATTACTCCGTCATCACGTAAAAAAGACTTCAGTAGTTTTAACCTTGGGAGGATCATGCAGAGCCACTTGTCATGACGAGACAAGTCTTCAGATTCTGCACCGACAACTTTCCCAAGCCATTCTCTTATTTCGGGGCTATCAACGTTGTCGTTGTAAACCCACCCCGTACGTTTTCCTGAGTCATTTCGATCATCCATCCCTGTGTTATATGGTGGATCGATATATATGCACTTTACTTGCCCAGCATACCGTGGCAATAGAGCTTTGAGTGCATGAAGGTTGTCACCTTGTACAATTAAATTACCGCTAGTCGTATCTCCACAAGATAACTCGTCTACTCGCTCTACCAGGCGAAATGGTACTTCTCGGTGGTGTTTTTCTACGGCATCTTTGCCTATCCAATTAAGTGTTGGCACTGTTGTCCACCCCCGTAACTTTCGCAAATAGTTTCATCTTGTAGTCATTCCTCTATATTCTTGTGGCCGGGCGCAATACTTAAGTTTTCCACACCATACAAAGTCTGTGTGTTTTTAAGCCATAGCTGAAATTCTGGCCCTCGCAGCTCATGGTTTATCGAGCAATCGATATTCCAGTGCCTTAGCACGTAACCAGCAACTGCCGCTCTTACTTGTATCTTGAGCATTCCATTTACCATTCCGTATTCAGTCTCAATGGTTTCTGGGTGTTTCAGATTAGGGTGCGGAACAATGTGCATCTCAACAATACGGTTCCACTGAATATCTGCTTCTTTGGTTTCGCTAGCTTCAATCGGGGAGTTTAAGAGCTTCGGTTTAGCAATTCGGTTTAGAACGAAGTCGGTGAACCTTTCTCTCTTGCGATCGAAGGCTCTTACATGCCAGCGAAGGCCATTATCTACCAAAGCAAAGGGCACAATCTCTCGTTGGCTTAAACCGCTGGAAAGGGATCGGTAATCTATCTTAAGCGCCTTTTTCTGGTGGATGGCTTTGGTGATCTCTGCCAATACATCCAAGTTTGGAAAGTTAAGCTGAGTTGGCGATTCTGCGGTGACCAAAGACATGCTGCCTGATACATGGTCATCACCTAGGCCGTAGCATAATGCTGATAAGGCTTGGCTCCCTTGATAGTCAAACAGGGGCTTGAATTGATCGGCTTCTATATAGGTCTTAGCTTTTGTGTCGTAGATTAGGTTTTTAGGTGCCAGTTCTTTGTATAGAGAAATATCCCGAGTTGCGGCTGCGGCTTTAATGCCAAACCGGCTGACCAGGTCATTTCTGTTGACTGCGCCTAAAAAGCGTAGCTTGAAATCTATATGAAATAGCCTTTCTTGCTGCGCTTGGCTGATGTCTTCTAGTGCTTTGTTTTCAATCAAGGGTTGAGGACCTTTGTCTTATCAAGAGTGGTCAAAACAATCGTTACCTATTTATCCGCTGATGGTCTGCGCTTTATCCTACTCTTCGGAAGGGATAGGGCTGGTCACCATTTGGTTGCATTTACGTCAAAAACCGCCATTTACATGGTTCATGTCACTTGACGTATAAAGTGCTGCTCAAATTTATCATGGATCATAATACTGATAGCTTATGCGTGTCAATAATGGCTGTTGACATAATCAAAAAGATGATGATAAGGTTTTGCTATTGATTATAACCATTTCCTATGAATGAGGTGTTTAAGGAGACAGCTATGAGGAAGGTGCATTGAGCTTTCAGGGTTTGCAAGCAAAGTATCGGCGCTTATTTGCCGAGCATGCCGCATGGAAACTATTAAGAGCTGACAATGCGCCTTATATATTGGCTTTTATTGCTGATCTATTTTCTGAGGAAAGTGAAATTCCATACGGTCGCGCTCGAATAATGCTGGATGCAGAAATAGAGCGCAGCCGTGAATTGGGTATCTGGCCCACGGAAACGTCTGCAGCGACTTATCTTAACCAGTGGATTCGAACCGGTTGGTTGCGAGAAATGGATGATTCTTTAACCAAAACCGACGCAAGTGAGATTGCGCTTAGGTTCTGTAAGGGTTTGGATGAAAGAAATTCTGGCACTACAGCTTCGCATTTGCGCATTGTTCAGGAAGCGGTTCGTGACTTAGCTGTTGCTATAAGCCCCAATGTAGATGAGCGAGTCACCTTGCTGGAGAGTAAAAAAGCTGAGATTCAGCGCGAAATAGATGCACTCCAAGCCGGAGTTGTGCCTGAGCTTAGCGAGGTAGAGCAGAGAGAGCGTATCCGAGAAATTTATCAACTTGCTTCAGTATTAACAGGTGATTTTCGTCGAGTAGAAGACGAAATCAGGGTGTTAGACAAAGAGCTGAGGGTGCAGATAATCGAGGGAGATGCATCTCGAGGCGATATTCTTTTATCCGTAATGGAGAAAGAAGCATTGCTTTCTACCACTGAGGCCGGAAGCGCATTTGAGGGATTCTTTCAATTGCTCTGCGACCAAAACAGATCAATGGAGTTTCGCGAGCAACTTCGTAGCATTTTGAATAGGCCTGTTGCTAAGCAGCTATCTGGTAGTCAGCAACAATTCTTGAATCAACTGATGCGAGAGTTAAGCCGCGAAAGTGATCGAGTTTTTCGTATCAGGCGCCGCACAGAAGAAGGTCTTCGTTCTTATATCGAAAGTGGCGCTGCGGCAGAAAACCAAGCTGTAGATCGCTTGCTATCAAAACTTGAAAGGCAGGCCGTTGTTCTGCGTGATGAGGGTGTGGACTTAAAAACCGAAACCGCTCTTAGCTTACCTGTCGGCCCCATTGAAATTAAGTCACCTGAATCTATGCGCCTAAGAAGCCCTGACGATAAGTTAGATACATCAGGCGTGGAAGAAAAAGCAAACAGCCGTGAACCAAGCTCTCATGTTCTCGATTGCTTGGATGCAGTTCAGGTTAGGGAGATTGCACATAAAACATTCGACTCGCTCAAAGAGCATGGCCCGATGTCGATAGCCGGGCTGGCTGCTAAGAATCCATTAAAGTCTGGTTTGGAAGAACTGGTTGCTTATCTGCGAGTGGCCAAAGCAGTGGGTGCAACAGCCTTGGAGCAAAAAGAAGATGTGGCATTGATGGATAAGCAAGGGGTTATGTTGAAGGCATCAATACCTACTTACCTGTTGTCCCTCGATTTATTCCCCGAAGACATTGATGAACTGGCGTTATAAAAGGGCGTAACTTTAAGGAAAAACTATGACCAATAATTCTCCTCCGAACAGTTTCTTTTCTCTCGTCATGGATAAAGAGAGCGACAATGAGAGCGCTGCTAAGCCAGGTTCTGACGAAGGGTTTGCCGAGAATAGAATGGTCAAAGAAGAAGCTCAGGATAGTCAGGTTTCCGAAAACACTATGGGGCTGGGTGAATCTACATCTCGGTCGTCTGAAGATGACGCCTTAGCTACTTCCGCAATTCAAAGCGACTCTGCTGTTCACTCTGAAACAATGCCTCACGACGCAAGGCGGGTCCTGGTACACTTAATGCGTCAAGGCTCGGTAATGGCTTCGCAAAAGTCCAAACTCTTTGAGTTACTTTGTCGACATGAATCTGCAATACGAAAGCACATGTCGGAAGTTTATTTGCGGTTGGTTCTTGATCAAAAAATGGGGGTGGCGTTTGTCGCTAGTGCCGATTATCAGAATGATATCAGTGACATTAATGTCGACCCCGGTTCTGAAGAAAATAGTGAAAATCAAGATGATCCTGAATTAGATGAATCGACAACATTAATACCAAAGAGAACACTATCGCTTTACGACACTCTGATATTGCTGGTTCTTAGAAAGCATTATCAAGACAGAGAGTCGGCCGGAGAGCAAAAAATCACGATAGACATTGAACGTCTTGAATCCTATCTCACCCCTTTCCTCCCTATTACTGATCATGCATCTAAAGATCGCAAAAAGCTGTTAGCTCGAGTGAAGGAGATGGTTAAAAGGAAAGTGTTGTCAACGATTCGCGGGGCCGACGATCGATACGAAATAACTCCGATTATTCGCTATGTGGTCAGTGCCAGCTTTTTAGAATCCATGTTGGCCGAGTACACGCTATTGGCGCAGCAAACAGAGGATGCTTCGGTTCAAGCAAGCCCTATTAATAACAATGGGGAAGAGGTTGGTGAAGTCAATGAATGATATTGCAACAACACGAGCTGACTTATTTGCTCAAGGTCAAATAAGACTAGCGGAGCTGTCGGTTTTCAACTGGGGCTCTTTTCATGGCTTACATACTGCTTCTATCGATTCCGATGGCACCTTGGTGACAGGTGATAACGGTGCTGGAAAGTCGACCTTTATTGATGGGCTAATGGCTCTACTTTTACCAGCAGGAAAAGCAACTTTTAACGTTGCTGCGGCTCAGGGCGATCGCTCTGATAGATCACTTTTATCCTATATGCGTGGCAGCTTTGGGTCTGCTCATGATGGATCGTCCACGCGAGTCAAAAGTAAGCGTGAGAAAGGGGTTGTGACTGGACTTCGAGCGCTTTACCAATGTGAAGATGGTTCAAGTATTACACTGGCGGCACTTTTTTGGACAGCGAGCTCAACTAATACACTTAGCGATGTTAAGCGCGTTTATGTTGTTGCAAAAAGGAACATGCAGCTAAAAGAGTTGTTAGACGCTTTTGGCGAAGGAAATGCTAGGCAGTTGAAACAATGGCTGCGTGACGATCCTGCCATTACCGATTGTGATAGCAACTTTACTGATTACCAGGAGCTTTACCGAAAGCATCTATACATGGACAACAAAAATGCGCCTGCTTTGTTATCGCGTGCGCTGGGCCTCAAGAAGATAGATGATCTTACAAAACTTATCCGTGAATTAGTCTTAGAGCCCAGTGGTGTAAAAGAGGATGCAAAAAAGGTTGTCGAAGAGTTCTCTGATCTCGTCGCCATCCATGAGCAGCTGATTGATGCTAAAGAACAAAAAGCTCACTTGAGTAGATTACCTGAACTTTCAGAATCCATTGCCGAATCCAAGCTTGCTTTAGAGAAACTTCATCTGCAGAAAAATCATTTAAGCGTTTACTTTGGCGAGGCGCTTTCA
>JBFKSL010000276.1:0-6143 GCA_041626995.1 Ketobacter sp.
AGAATAAATCTTGGAATTTCTAGATGTATTAAATAAAAGAAGAAGTATTCGAGCGTTTTCCAACAAGCCAGTTGAACAACACATAATTGACGAAATACTTCTTGAAGCATTAGAGTCACCCTCTAGCTCAAACACTCAGCCATACAAGTTAGCGGTAGCCACAGGGGAGACCTGCCAGGCTTTAAGCAAAAAACTCTTATCAAATTACAAAAAAGCCAATAGTGCTAAAAAGCAGCCGTTGTCTCTTAAAGCGGTGTCAGCGGTTATTGGGGGTGCACTACCCGATGGTGATTACAAACCCATTTTGGGGAAATACCCACCAGCATTTCAGGAGCGGCGTGTGGCAACTGGCATGGGATTGTATGAAGTACTTGGCATTGAACGCAGCGATAAAAAAGCCCGCGATGAGCAAATGGCCCGCAACTTTGTTTTCTTTGATGCGCCAGTAGCAATATTTGCTTTTATTCACCCAGGCATGACCCATACTGCATTATTAGATTTGGGAATAATGCTTCAATCGTTAATGCTTTCAGCAACAAACAAAGGCTTAGGAACATGTGCACAAGGGGCGTTGGCTATTTGGCGATCTCCTGTTGAAAAGTATTTCAATATTCCTAAGGATTACAAGTTGGTTTGTGGCTTGGCTTTGGGTTACCCCGAGCAAGATAAAGTAAATGAGTACCGACCGGAAAAGATTAGTTTAGATGAATTACTAATTCCGTTGAGAAAATAAAATTCAGCAACAGACTGATAACATGGTTCGTGCCGATCAGCTGCGATAGGTTAATCGGCCTTTAGCACCGTGCATACGATACCAATCAATGGACCATGGTTTGTCCGTTACCCGGCTGTGAGCCCAAGGTACTATTGTGTAAGCCCAGCATTGGGTTGGGGTTTCATTGTGTAGAACGGAAACCATCACCCGCTGATACAACTCGCCCTCGTAATGATCCAGCAATTGAAAGTCTTTGAAACCAAGGTTAAACAAAACCATTCCCTCTACCTGACCTTGTTTCGAAGCAACAATACCAGGGAAATTTGCCCGAGCCACCAAGCCGCAGCGGTACCCTTTTAAAACAGCCGGCTCCGCATTAACCGTGCGGCCAATTATCTGCTGAAGTTTCTCTGGGAGTTGCAATGTGCCGTAGGCAAACAGCGTATGCTTCATGGAATGGCTTTATGGAATATTGCTAAGATCAATGGCGTTGAAATCATGCACAAACGGGTGGAAACCAAAGCCATCGCCAATACATTCGCGATCCAGTGCTATGGTTTTTAGCCCGGCGGCGGCGGCGGCATCCAGCTCGGCCACAATGTCTGATAAAAATAAAATTTCTTTTGCAGGAAGATTAAGAGACTTCTGTATATTACGATAAGAACCCACTTCTTTTTTTCCACCGATTCGCGTATCAAAATAATGACTAAACAAAGGTGTAAGATCACCTGCTTCACTGTATCCGAACAATAATTTTTGCGCTGCTTCCGATCCAGAGGAATAAATATTCAGCTGCACCCCCTGTTCTTTCCACTCTTGTAATTTATCCGCAACTTCAGGATACAAATGCCCCTTTAAACTGCCATCTTCATAACCGTAGCGCCAAATCATTCCTTGCAATGCTTTTAATGGTGTTGCTTTTTTATCCTGCTCAATCCATTGCACCAGTATTTCACCGACTCTTTCAATGGTGGCATCTGGCTCATCAGCCAATTGCCTTGCAGCCTCAATTTCGGTTTTAACTGCTGGCTCATCTTGATGTTCTGCAATAAAAGAAGTGATTCTTTGTTTGGCATAGGGAAACAACACATCTGCGACAAATGAGATACTGGTTGTAGTGCCTTCAATATCGGTAACAACGGCTTTGATCATAAAGGGTTCTTATTTGGCTAATGCTTCGTAACGGGGAAACTCATCGGCAATTTTCTCGCCAGTGTAATTGGCCACCCATCCGTCAGGATTGGTAAATAAACGCACGGCGGTAAAATTAGGGCTAGAACCCATATCAAACCAATGTTTGGTGTTGGCGGGTACACTGATTAAATCTTCTTTACAGCACTGCACGACATAAACACCATCATCCAGGTGCAAATAAAACATGCCATCGCCTTTCACAAAAAAGCGCACTTCATCTTCAGAGTGGGTATGCTCATCTAAGAATTTATTACGCAGCATGACTTTATCGGGGTGATCTGGCGTCATGTTGATAACATCCGCTGTTTGATAGCCACCCTCTTCTTTCAGCTGATCAATGTATTTGGAATAAGCCTCTAGGATGGACTCACTGGTAGATTCCGTCGTAATAGGAAAATCCGCCTGCCACTGTTCGAAGCGAACACCCTTTTCTTGCAAACGTTTTGCGATTTCCCCTTGGTCCTGAGTGACAACATCCGCTTGCTGGGCATCCTTGTCGCTATAGATGTATAACGTGCTCATTATTGTTCCTCACTTATTTTAATAACAAACAACTTTTGTATTCGCATTCCAAAAGAAACTCCATGGCTTCGCTATGACGACGCGCCTCTTGTACAGTGTCACCCCAGCTATACACACCATGACCCGCCAAGATGAATGCAGGGCATGCAGGATTGGATGCTAAATAGGGTTGTACCTTCTGCGCCAGTTGCAACATGTCCTGATTATTAGCAAATACCGGTACTTTTATTTCCTGGGCGTGAGTGGTGACGCCTTTGAAGGCCTTTTGCATTTCATAATTACTGAAGGTAATTTCCCCTTCCCAAATAGCTCGACTAAACACTGTGCCATGTACCGAATGTGTATGAATCACATAATTGGTACTCGGATATTGCCCATAAATTAGCGTGTGCAACAGGGTTTCGGCAGAAGGCATCTGATCACTATTAAAAGGATCACCATTGGCATCCACCGTCATGATGGTTTGCTCAGTTAATTCACCTTTACTATTACCCGATACCGTAATCAACAAAGTGGAATCATCTAAACGGGCAGACAAGTTGCCGCTGGTAGCCGGGCACCAGCCTTTACCATCCACCCATTTACCGATCTCAATAATGTCTTGCTTGCGTTGCTGAATATCAGCCATATTTTGCCTTTTCTACGTCAGAAGTACCCTGGACCTTAGCTAGCGGTTTCAGACCCAGAGAAAGAATTGCGGCCACTACCATGACAGCCGCCGCCATAAAGTAAGCCACGGAACCACCCCAACTTTCAACCACCAAACCCGAAAGATACGCAGCAATGGCACCACCGGCACCAAAGCTAAATGCACTGTACAGTGCCTGCCCTTGGCCTGCTGTTTTCGAACTAAAGTAATAATGCACTAGATGTATGGCCAGGGCATGAAAGATGCCAAATGTAGCTGCATGGCCCAGTTGAGCAAAGAAGATTACCACGGGATCTTGAGGAAAGGCCCCCGTTGCCCACCAACGTAAGGCAGCAATTGCCAAACAAGCAAACGCCAAAGCTCGAATACTAAAATGATTTAGCATCTGGTGTACCACAAGGAAGATTCCAATTTCAGCAATCACCCCCAAGGCCCAAAGCCAGCCAATAGCCGTTTTGCTATAACCAAAATCTTCCAGAAATATCGAAAAGAAGGTGTAGTAAGGCCCGTGCCCTATCTGCATCAAAAAACACAGGAAGAAAAACAGGATCACTTGAGGCTGTTTGGCTTCTTGCAAGAACTTCCGCAAGCCACCATGGCCAGGTTCTCGCTCAATCGAAGGCTTGGTAACGGCAAAACTGGAAATGGCGATCATGGCTAGCAGCGCAGCCAAAATCCAAGGTAATTGTCGAATATCACTGCGTTCGAAGTACCACCCCAGACCCACAACGGCTACAACAAAGCCAACTGAGCCCCACAGCCGAACGCGACTGTATTGACTGGACTGACTACCCAGGTGCTGCAGGGTAAGCACTTCGTATTGGGGCATGACAGCGTTCCAAAAGAAGCTGAAGCCAGCCATTACCAGCGCAACGCCCCAAAACATTGGCTCGGTGAAAATACCAAGAAAGCAGATTACTGCCAGAACCGATCCAATACGAATCACTTGTAAGCGCTTATGGGTGCGATCGGCTATCCAACCCCAAATATTGGGCGCCACCATTTTAGTAGCCATCAGCACACCCATGAGTGAGCCAATTTCCGTTAAGCTGAATCCGCGATCACGCAGATAAAGCCCCCAAAAAGGCAGCAACGCCCCAAGAAAACTGAAGTACCAAAGGTAAAATGACGACAGTCGCCAATAGGGAAGCGAACCTGGCATAGAGCCGTTATGGCCTATTCAACGGAACCAGGCACAATGGGTGTGCCACTTTCCACATCGGCATTTTGCCCACGATGACGCAACACATGATCCATTAGCACCAGCGCCATCATCGCTTCGGCAATGGGCGTGGCCCGCACTCCAACACAAGGATCGTGACGACCCAGTGTAACCACTTCAGTGGGGTTGCCCGCCTTATCTATGGATTTACCTGGTATACGCAAGCTGGAAGTCGGCTTTAAGGCGATATGGGCGATGATGTCCTGCCCGGAAGAAATGCCACCCAAAATACCGCCAGCGTTGTTGGAAAGAAAACCTTCTGGTGTGATTTCATCCCGGTGTTCTTCTCCACGCTGGGTAACGGATTCAAAACCTGCACCGATCTCTACGCCTTTTACTGCATTAATACTCATCAACGCATGGGCCAGCTCTGCATCCAGACGATCAAATATGGGCTCACCTAACCCTGGCATGATCCCTGTGGCAGTAACGGTAACTTTGGCACCGATTGAGCTACCATCACGACGCAGCTGATCGATCAGCTTTTCCATTTCTGGCACCACGTCAGGATCAGGGCAGAAAAAAGGATTTTGTTCTACCGCATCCCAAAGAAACTTTTGCGGTTTAATATGACCAATCTGAGACACGTAGCCACGAATCTCGATACCGAACTTTTCCTTCAGATACTTTTTGGCAATAGCTCCGGCAGCCACTCGCATAGCTGTTTCACGAGCGGAAGAACGGCCACCACCACGATAATCACGAACGCCGTATTTCTGGTGGTACGGGTAATCGGCATGGGCGGGACGAAATTTGTCTTTTATATCGCCGTAATCTTTCGATTTTTGGTCTTTGTTCTTGATCAGCAAACCAATGGGTGTACCCGTAGTCTTGCCCTCAAAAACACCGGAAAGGATCTGAACCTCATCATCTTCACGACGTTGAGTGGTATATTTTGATGTGCCGGGTTTACGACGATCCAGGTCGCCCTGCAAATCTGCTTCAGAAATTTCTATCCCAGGCGGACAGCCGTCCACAATACAGCCCAGCGCGATGCCATGACTTTCGCCAAATGTGGTAACAGTAAACAGCTTGCCAAAGGTGTTGCCAGACATAGGTCTCTCTTAATAATATCAACTAGTTAAAAGCAATAATTAAAGTGTTGCTTTCACAATACGAAGTCAGCTTGGTGGTGGTCAATTTGCTCTTTGGTAAGCAAGAATACACCATAACCGCCCCGCTCGAATTCTAACCAAGTAAAACCCACATTGGGATAGGCTTTCTCCAACGCTTCCCACGAGTTACCGACTTCAATAACGGCTATGCCGCCAGGGTTTAGGTGACGCGACAGCTCTGGCAGCATGCGACGCACTAGGTCCAGTCCATCGTCACCTGCTTCCAGGCCCATACGGGGCTCATGGTGGAATTCGTCTGCCAGGTTATCCATATCCTCTTGATCCACATAGGGAGGATTGGACACAATAATATCGTAAGTGCGCCCTTCCAGAGCTTCAAACAAGTCTGAATAAATCAGATTTACCTGTCCATCCATGCCCAGAGCTTGTACATTCTGTTCAGCCACGTCCAAGGCGTCTTCACTTAAATCGGTACAGTCTACCAGGGCTTCGGGAAAGTACTGCGCACAGGCAATACCGATACAGCCACTTCCGGTACACATATCCAAAATGTTTTCCACCTGATCGTACTCGATCCAGGGTTCAAAGTGGTTTTCAATCAGTTCCGCTATAGGAGAACGAGGAATCAGCACCCGCTGATCCACTTTGAACGGAATGCCCGCAAACCAACCCGTACCCGTTAGGTAGGCTGTGGGGACTCGCTCAACCACTCTTCTAACCAGAAGGTCACAGACGGTTTGCTTCTCGCTGCTCAGCAGCCGGACG
>JBFKSL010000277.1:0-6141 GCA_041626995.1 Ketobacter sp.
CATCCCCCAAGGGCAACAAAGGGGTTAAACCATCCGATGGCAAAGTAGTGGGACGATCTTCCACACCAAAACGCAGCACCATGTTTTCGGAATATTGATACTCAACCCCTACCGCCCAGTTCCAGGTGTCTTCCAGACCTAATGGAAAGGCGATGCGCTGCTTGCCAGCCAAGTCTGGTTGAATAATTTCAGCCAAACGTAAAAAATCCACCGGCTCGGAAAATTCAACTTCCAATACCTGCCAGGCCGACCAGCCTGCGAATTTATAATCCACATTCAGTTTAAAATTTGGTGTGAGTTGAAGGCTTGCACCCAACATATATTGCTCGGGCATATCCATGGCGATCTTCGCCTCACCTTCGGTAACCGCTTCTCCCTGCGGGAAAGAAAAGCCAGCCAAACGTAACAATGCATCCAACTGCCCTGCCAATGACACTCCATTCTGGTTCTGCTGCAAGAGCGGTTCGAGAAACCCATTCCAATTGTCACCATTGGTCCAGGTAAACCAGCCATCCATGTTCATAGGGAATGAAGCGATATAAGTGGCACCCAAAGTGAGCCAACCGGTTGGGCTCCACAACACACCAACGTTAAAACCCGGCACCAATTCATTTTCCACTTCAAACTCAAGGTAGGCCAGTTGGTTGTACAGTCCAAGCCGCTCCCCTTCGCACAATTGCGTTGCCACATCTTGAAACCCAATAAAGGCATCTGCTTCTGCAATAGGGCATTGGCTTTGCAAGTTTCCTAAAAATATTTGTCCAGCATGGGGGGCACGTATGGGCAAATCCATTCCCACACCAACATAGTTGAAGGTGAGCGCAGCACCTAACGAGAATTCATTGGTAATGTTCACACCAAAACTGGGAGAAAAGTACACCAAATGCATAAGCGACATGCGCTCACCAATAAAACGCCCAGGATCATCTTCCGCCCGATAAAAACCCACCATCATGGGCGAATACACGTTAGTGCCCACGGTAAAATCTTTTCCTGGCGGCGAGTATGATGCACCGCCCAACGGTGCCACAATGGCAGGCAAATCGGTCATACCCACAAACGGCAACATTAAGGAAGCCCCTTCCGTTACGCTGGTGGTGTTGAGTGCTTCATCGTAAAAATAACCCTCTTCGAAAAGGCCAGTGGCTTCCATAGCCTCCAACTCTTCCTGACGAGCATCCACATAATCACCAATTTTCATTTCTACGGTAAAATCGGCCGCCACCACTTTTATTTGGGATTTACGACCTTTAATCCGCGCCAACCCAGCGGGGTTGAAATGAATAGAATCAATGCCTGGAGGATCTGCCGTAACGGCGTTACCCAACGATATGGCTTTAGCATTACCCAATGTTAAGCTGTCGGCTACTACGGCATAACCTGGCAAAGCAATGGTTAACGCAGCCAAAGCACTGCCTAACTTCGCTCCAGCAGCGCAACTAAACAGACTTTTTATTTTTGTCATATGCTCTCCTATAAACAGGAAGAGCAGCAAACACGTCGACGCATATTACGCCGCTTATCATGTGAATCGCTTAGTTATTCAAATAAGAGCAAAAATAGATTCAGCTCAAAACTGCCTATCGATATTAAAAAGCACCATGGTAGTTAATTACTTTTTGTTTTTGCTGTTCTACCCGGCTTTGTCCTCTGTAACTTAAAAGTCCTGACGAATACTTACTTCTAATAAAAAAACATCTAAATTGGATTTAATGTCAGTTCCCGCATAGGGGTTATAAATAACATTTAAAGGATCGAGATCATTGCCAACCGGACTGGTGTTTCCTGGCATATCTAGCTTGGCGTTCATATAGCCAACGCCAAAATCCACAACCGCGCCGCCCTCTAACTTCATGCCAAAACCGGCACCATAAAATGTGCCATCACCAATGGGGATCAGTGGCGTTTTCTTGTTATCGGCCAATGAAGTGGGGCGGTCTTCTACACCAAAGCGCAGTACCAAGTTATCACTGTATTGATATTCAAAACCCAAAGCCCAATTCCAGGTATCTTCCAAACCAAGGGGAAAAACCAAGTCGGTGCGGGTTGCTAGTTCAGGCTGAACAATTTCAGCCAAGCGTAAAAAATCGATGGGCTCAGAAAACTCTACGGCTAATTCATCCCAGGCAGACCAACCAGAGAATTTGTAATCAATATTTATTTTAAAACTGGGTGCTAGTTGAATGCTTGCTCCCAACATAATCTGTTCGGGCATATCCATAGAAATTTTTGCAGTGCCTTGCGAAAGATTTTCTCCGGTAGGAAAGGATTTTCCCGCCAACATCAACAGGGCATTTAACGCATCGGCTAAAACAATTCCGGTATCAGGGTCTGGAACTGTGAAGGGCTGCAAAAAACCAATCCACGGGTCACTGTTGGTCCAGGTATAGTCACCTTGCATATCCATTGGAAAAGATGCGATATAGGTAGCACCTAAGGTCAACCATTCAGTGGCGTTCCATAACACGCCAAAGTTAAAGCCTGGCACTAAGTTTTTTTCAACTTCAAAGGAGAGATAACCCAAAGGGTCATATAAACCCAAACGTTCGCCCTGACAAAGCTGAGGCGCTAAATCCGGTATTTCCAGAAACTCAGTTTGTTCCTCAATGGCACAACTGTTTTGCACATCACCCAGAAACATAAGGCCAATGTGCGGCGAACGGAAAGGCAACTCCAAACCAATGCCCACATAGTTAAAGGTAATGGCAGCACCCAACGCCAAATCTTCCGTGACATTGATACCAATGGAGGGTGAAAAATAGGTTAAGTGCATTATGGACAGACGCTCACCTATCCAGCGGCCAGGGTCATCTTCTGCGCGGTGATAACCCAGCATGGCTGGCGCATAAACATTGGTGGCAACGGTGAAATCTTTTCCAGGAGGCGAATAGGATGCTCCACCCAATGCAGCAAGAATCACTGGTAAATCGGTCATGCCAAAAAACGGCAGCATCACCGTAGCCCCTTCTGTTTCACTGGTGGCGTTATGGGCCTCGTCATCGAAGTAGTCCTCAGGAAAAGTACCATCATCGAGACTTTCTAATGTTTGCTTACGCTCATCCACGTAATCACCAAATTCCAACCCAATGGTGAAGGAACCAGCCACCCCTTTTACTTGATACTTTCTACCGTCAATACGAGCCAGCCCTGCTGGGTTAAAGTGAATAGAATCGATACCGGGCGGATCAGCTGTAACGGCATGCGCTAACGCCAACGCCTTGGCGTTGCCAAGCGTTAAGCTGTCAGCTATCAGAGCCGAAGCTGGAGGAGAAGAAGTTAGTGCCGCAGTCATAAGCGCAGTTCTTATTGTTTTGGGCGCATAAATTCGATCCAGCATGGGTACTCCTATAAAACCAGCTGTACAAACTATGCGTAACTCTCTATCGCCTCAGGGTTTTAAAAAAACCTCTGTTATCGACCAAAGAGTCACCTTTTATATAGAAACCACTACACAAATACAGTTAGGTATCAATCGGCCGAGCCTGGGTTTAATAGTGCTTTTGGTGCGATAGGTTATTTGTTTCTCTGGTCATTTCTTTTGGCTTTAAACCATCCAACTTTATAAATGAATCAGGGCGAGAAACTGTTCTTTTTCTGTTCGATACTGTAAAGATATTAATCAGGCTTCTGCCAACCAGGCACCTCATAACTTGTAGTTCGCTGACATGCTGAAAAACATGGATTCAATGGTTTGCAGCCCCGGACAACCCGACTTCACTAACTGGCCTGCCCGACAGGTAGGGGTGTCCACAGGATTGCCATTTTCGTCATAGGGTTGTGCAACGGTGTATTCCACAGCCGCGTAGTTAAAACCAACATCCAACACCCAGTCTCCACGGGTAGTGCCATAGCCGATATAGTAGGATTGCTGCCTGTCCGCAGGCGGTGGTGTGAATGCGTTGGTGTAGGCTGGCGGGGTAGCACTGTTGCCAAAGCTGTACCCAAAGCGCAAATTTTGATGCAGACTAAAGGCCCACTCCACCCCCATACTCACCACATCCGAATCTTCCCAGTTGAGTTGCTGACCCAGTTGATCCAGTCCGCTCACTTCAAAGATGGGCTCCTTCAACTCCACAATGAACGCTTCGTTGGATGCTTCCAAATACAGGCGCTTCCAATCCATGGCGAACAGAATATTCGGCGTCACCTGCAGGGCGATGCCTAACTCAATTGCCTCTGCGGTTTTCCAGGTAAGCTGAGAATCGATTCCTGTGGCAATTTGTTTAGCCAGACCGTTAATAGAATCACCACCCACTATAGACACCAGCTCTGACAAACCTGGAACATAGTTATTGATAAGATCAGCATTGGAATCCGGCACCACGATACCGCCTAAAGCATTCAATGCGGGGTTTATCAGAATATTGGAATCTAGCACCACATCGGTATCCCCTTTCAGGGTGGTGGTAACCTGTGAGCGCCAGGCAGCGGCAACCGTAAAGTAATCGGTGATGTCATAGGTGATACCCAGCAACACCCCGGGATTACCATAGCCGTACATTTTGGATTGCACCTGGGTGTAGCCAAGACCATAGGAACCTACCGGCGTCATAGGATCGGTAAAGGCGCCAGCAAAATCCTCTGTGGTTTGTTGCTCGAACATGCCGAAGGGAAAGCGTAGTGACGCTCCAATTTTCAAACGATCATTCACTTGATAGCTAATGGGAAACGCCAATTCGAAGATGGCCAGGTTGACCATTTCTTCTCGGCTGCCAGAAAGGCATAGGTCATTATTGATGGCATCGGGGTCAAGAATATAGCTTCCGCTATTATCAGGGTCTTCAATAAAAACATCGTTGGGATGATAAGTGCAGGGCTTGCCGGTTCCATAGCGTTTTACGTCGCTATATCCGCCGCCAAAGCCCAAGCCTAAATACACCGAGGCGCCAAACGCCAGATCGTCGTGGACTTTGGTGGTATACCCCCAAAATGGAAGAGGCACCGCAATCCAATCGGACTCCTGGTAATGATCTGGCCCAGCAAACGAGCCACCCATCTTCACTGCCAACAGGGTAAAGTTGGTTTGGTTCTGGGACTTTTCCGTTTCCACCAAATTGGCCGGGTTATGCAGAACCGCAGCTGGGCTATTTAGGTGTGCCAAGCTGGCGCCCCCCATACCGTGGCTACGGGAATCGTATAACCCTGGTGCTTCTGGGTTGGATTGGGCCCCCACAGAAACCAACAAACTGACAGCAGCCCCTGCCAGGTTCGAGAACCTTAACAACGTCATAATGATAACTGCCTATTTCTTCTTGTTTTTTATGTCATGTGGGCACACCACCCCTCTGATTATGCAAAACAGGTGTGCCAATTAACTCAGCATAATCACTGAGATATCACCCGATAATGTCTAATTGCATTCTATTTTGCAAATAGTTTTGCAAAATAGAATGCAATAACAATTCAAAATAGTCAGCATTGGCCACTTTGGCCACTGATCACAAGCAAATTGCAGTTTGTCGCAGGGTTGAATATTAGAAGTGGCCAAATTTTCCTGTTTCTGGCCATGCAAATTAGGACTTTTACCTTCGCAATAGTTACTGCAGTTTGAGAGGAGATTTCGGCAAGCTGGAGGTGGCTCTTGGAAAGGTGCTTCTTCCACGGGCCTTTGTTCTTAAATCAACATTTCAATTTTGAAAGGAGATCAAAATGAAATCGTTATGCTGGAAAGCTTGTTTCGTTTGCTCGTTATTTTTTACTGCTCAACTTGGATTTGCCGCCCCCAATTGGTTTGGCTCGGTGGATATATACAACGGCCCGCTATTTGTGAAAACTCTAAACGTCAATGGCAACACGCACCGACACTGTGAAAGCAAGCGGTTGCTTGTGATCGCAACTTACCAAAGCCTTGGATACACCACCTATAGCGATAGCTGTACCCTACTGGCGTTTGAGATACCCGAAATTTATTTAGTCGAACAATTCAAACTGCCACCGGATTGTATTTACTGCGGCCCGTTTACTTTGGAGGACATCACCGACAAGTACACCATCGACCCGAAAGTCGTTAAAGGCTTAATGGATGAATATCGCGTGGATGGTTTCAATAAAGAACTGACATATCTATTGGAAAAATACGATATGCAAGGGTTTGAAGTTGAGCTGATGGGACAGGCCTTAAAACAAGCCCGCTAAAAGAAA
>JBFKSL010000278.1:0-6127 GCA_041626995.1 Ketobacter sp.
TATTAAAAACATACAAATAGATTGTGACTAACATCGGCCCAAGCACTACAAACATAGCAAGGTAAAAAAACAGGCCCTGCATCTGGTTTGGCGCCAAATCAATTCCACTGAGGAAGAACGGAATGCCAAAGATGGCATAACGAAGACTGGCCCTAAGCACACTGATGGAATCACCCTGCTGATTTACCACTGCGATTTTAAGCCATTTTTTTCCTAAGGTTTGGCCTTTTCCTACACCGCTGTTTAGCAAGCCAAAATAGATACCAGCAACAACAATACCCACTAATCGACCCCAATGGCCGAATGAGGAAAACCAGTCTCCGAGAATAAAAGCCAGCCCGTTACCCATTGCCACCAACACCAGCATATCCAACAGAAATGCTGCTGACCTGCGCCAAAAGCCCGCCACAACCGCTTCACTTCGCTTTTGATTTTTTTGGATATTCATCAATTTACAACTTTAAAAACCGAATTTAAAAATACCAGCGTAAACTCGCGTAAATACTGACAGGGTATTCGCCAAATTCCGAGCCCAGTTGCCAGGTTAGTGGGCTATCAATATCGCCTTTCAACTTATCGCCCTGAGTTAGGTAAAGCCCAAAGTCCGAGTACAAGTTATCGCTCCAGCTAACATCAAAAACCAAATTGATAAACTGCGAGTGATCACTCAAATTAAAAAAGCCAGAGCCCGAAAAGTTTACCAATGGCGAAATCATCCAGCTAACCGAAGGAATCAAATAGTGTTGTCCCAACAGGTACACCCCACCTTTTTGATAAGCTTGCAACTGTAACAACGTGATATAATCTTCAGTGGAATCAGAGCCAGCACCATTAAAATGGTATTCTAGCATGGTGATAACAGTATCGGTAAAAGCGTAATCCATCCCTATTGAGTGGCGCCAATAGGAAACGGTATCAGGTAAATCTGTTACCTCACTGTGGACAAAAGCAGTTTCAAACCAAAAACCAAAATCACCCACAGCGCGCTCCAAGCCGCCGCCAATCAAATAGCTTTGGTCTTGCAGAATCAAAACCGCTTCTATATCACTTTCGGCGACATTATTTCGCGCTCGAACAAACAGGGCATTATTTTCTTTTCTAGCGTCTTCCCCTATTACCAGCCCCATATCCAACACACTAAAATCCCCCAGCGCCCACTGATAACGAATGGCATCAATACCCACACGATATTCTTGATTAAGGGTTTGCAATGTGTAAGGTAAAAAAATATCGGTTGGATTGATAAAGCGGGCCGAACCAAAACTCACCACTTGCCGCCCAACGGTGAGATCACCATACTCATTAGAATAACGGTAGTTGAGCCGATCGACATTATGCAACTGCACCCAATGGGAATTGTCACTGCCATAATCGTTGCTAATATCTTTGTAGCGATAACGATTATTCAAAATACCTACCGTGGAGAGGGCTGCGTTATTTTGCGAGAGAGCGCCAGCCTGCGAAACATAAATAGGCGTATATTCATATTGAAGCTCGATATTGGATGCCTCAGTAAAGAAATAGCTAGCCATAAAGCGCGCACTGTTTTGCCACTGCCATAGCTCTTCAGTTCTCAATGTGGTTTCATCTTGCCACAAAGCATAACTTTTTAAATAACCACTGTAATGAGTATCTGCTATTACACTTTCTTCTAGCAGCAAAAACAGCAGCAGCACCGCCGCCCACTTACGCAGCACGGCGAATATCCTCAGCCACTTTACCATCTACTAACCGGATCAAACGATCCGCCCGTTCCATAATTTTTGGATCATGGGTAGAGAAAACAAACGTCATATTTTCCTGTTCGTTAAGTGTTTTCATCATATCCAGCAAAGCGGCTCCGGTATGAGAATCCAGGTTAGCTGTGGGCTCATCCGCCAAGATTATACTGGGGCGCGACACCATGGCACGCGCTACCGCTACTCGCTGCTGCTGACCTCCAGATAATTGCGCAGGACGACGCTCAGCAAACCCTTGTAATCCTACTTGCTGTAGTATCGCTTGCACCCGTTGCTTGCGCTCTTGCTCTGGCACGCCCTGCAATAACATGATGTATTCGATATTTTCTTCAGCTGACAGTACAGGAATGAGGTTATAAGCCTGAAAAATAAAACCAATATGATCACGGCGAAAATCCGACAACTCTTTACCACTCATGTGGGCAATGGATTTACCATCCAAAATGATATCACCAGCACTTGGAGAATCCAGCCCACCCATTAATTGCAACAAAGTGCTTTTACCCGACCCAGATGGACCCACGATTGCAGTAAACTCACCTCGCTCAATGGTTAAATTAATATCATCCAATGCTTTAACCTGAATTTCGCCGCTGCCAAAGTAGCGATTCAAATGTTGAATTTCAAACACTGTTGATTGCTCTTGCATGAATCGCTCCTAAAGCGTTTTGCGCATGGCGTCGGTAGGCACCAAACGAGCTGCATGTAATGCAGGATAAATACAGGCAGTCACAGTCATGACAATAATGATTAACGGCATAAGGGTAAATTGTTGCCAGGACAGAACCAAATAAATGGGCTCTTGCAACGTAACGCCACTCATCTCCAAGTTACCATAATCAATTCCAGTGACCGCTTTCCAATAACTTAAGCCACCGCCTAGTACCACGCCCGCTAATGCACTCAATATGCCCAAGAAAAATCCTTCCCATAAAATCTGACAGAATAATTGACTGCGCCGCGTACCCAAAGCCAACAACACGCCGAATTCATACTGACGCTCGTAAATCGACATAAACATGGAATTAATCAAGCCAAGCGAGACCAACACAAACAAAATACCGGCAACAATCAACGCAGAAATGTCGCTCATATTCAACACGCCGGACAACTGCGGAATCAATTCTCGCCAGGACAAGGTTTCCAGTTGATCATGATTAAATTGTTGCCAGGGGAAGATGGTATTTTTCTGCTGTGTAAAACCCAAAGCAATTTCATGCACGCCATTATCAATGGCTAACATTCTCTGCCCTGAGCTAAGGTTTATAAAAGCCAGATTCTGATCCAACATGCGATCATTAAAGCGAAAAATACCACTGACGCGAAACAACTCCTGAGCTAATTCACCACCGTTGCTTTGTGACACTGTTACCACCACACGGTCACCCATCTCCACTTCTAACAAATCGGCCAGCTGATCACCTAGCAATATTTCGGTTTCTAACAAGCCTGATAGGTATTCCCCTTGCACCATGGCCTGTTTTATTTTTCCAAGCGCTGCTTCTGCACCTGGGTCAATACCATACACCATAGCACCGGCAACATTTTGCGCTGAGGCTAACATTGCACCTGCTAATATTCTGGGTGCAGCCACCTTTACCGTAGGCAATTCACGCAATGATTGCAGTAGCTCTTCGGTATCGGGCAAAAACAAGTCCACATCGTTGTTTTCTCTAAACCCGGTTCGATGCACCTGGGCTTCACCCAAAAAGGTTCCGGTTGCTATTTGTACCATCGCCTGGCTGATCCCTTTCACCATGGCATCCGTAAACATAAGCGTTGCCAAACCACAAGCAATCAAGCCAACCGTTAACCAGGTTCTGCGGCTGTTTCGGAAAATATTTCGTAATGCCAGTTTGAGGGTTATCACCATTGAACTACACCGTATGCAAAGCTTGAATTGGTGAGATACGCGCAGCTCGCAATGCCGGCACCATGCTTACCACGAAGGCACTGCCAATCACCACCAGCGCGGGTATGCCCATGGTAAACCAGGAAAACTCCCCTAATAGTCGATCAAATAAAATCCCACCCATATCAAAGCCCTGACTTAATACGATGCCATGCAATACAAAATAACTATTTATGGGCAAAGCCATTAGCAACCCTATGATACAGCCACAGACCGACAATAACGTTGCCTCTAATACAATCATGCAAAACAACAATGAAGGTCGTGTACCTATAGCTTTTAGCACGCCAAATTCTCGCGTTCGCTCCAAGGTGCTCATTAGAACGGTATTTAACACACCGATTGAAACAATAAAAATAATGATACCCATGGAAATATAAGTGCCACGTTTATCCGCCTGCATACCGTTATAAAAACTTTGTTCCACCTCTTGCCATGGTTCAACTGACAGGTTCTGACCTGAAAATTCAACCTGCAACGTAGCTTTAATTTGTTTTGCCAACTTCTCCGTTTGATGCAATGTTGGCAACGTTAAAGCCAATTCATGCACGGCATTATCCATTGCTAAAAACTGAGCTACGGCAGCCATGGGAAGATATACATTCATGCGCTCGAAAGAATCTTTTGCTCCCACTATGGCAGTCACCCGAAAAATGTCATTAGCGATAGAGCCATCGACGCCTTGAGAAATCAATACAATTTCTTGGCCCAGTTCTAACCTCAATGCTTTTGCCAACGAATAACCAATCATGGCAGGGAAGTAACCTTCTTCATCAGGAACAACATCCTCTTCAAAATACCTACCCTGTTTAATCTTTTGCGCTAATAAACTGGTTTTTTCTTCTCTATTCGAATCGATCCCAACCAATTGTGTGGGGCTGGTTTTATTATCCCCATAAGCCAAGGCGGGACTGTAAATACGAGGGGCAATCGAGCCAATAGAAAAACTTTCTTCTATAAACGCTATCACCCGGTCAGGATCGTCAATTTGCTTATAGATAGATGGGCGCTGTAGATAATTTTCACTATGAATTTGGATATGGCCGGTGTGATCACGGGTGAACACATCAATTATATTATTGTATGAGCCTTCTGACAGAGACAAAGATATACACAACAATAGATAACCGCCCGCCATGCTTAGCAACGTTAGCAATGAACGTCGTCGCTGACGTAATATATTCCGAAATGCCAGTTTGGTTAACATCAACGAAAACGCTTTTTGAGGTTTCTTAAAGTGAAAACATCGTCTTCGATGTCGACATCAAGCTGCAAGTCATCATAGCGTATTGTCGTTTTATGACCGTCTTTATTCAGTGGTGTCATTGTCATTACCGATGGCATCATTCTTCCCGAAAATTGCTTCACCTCACTGAAGGTCATTATGCGCACCTTATCCCCCTTTTCATTAAAATAGGCTTGCTCAATGGGTAAAAGACTATCTTTGTGGGCACGAATTTCAATGCGTCCCCAAACGGTTACCGTTTGCTGCTTGGGTGTTAATGTAAAATGATGAGCCGCCCCTTCACTGTTTAATTTCACATGATAATCTTCCACCAAAGAAGCTTCGCGCACCAGGTCATCATTGGTGAAATCCGATCCCATCCATGACCCCATCATCATCGATGGTGGCACTTTGATTACCTTGTTGATCTTGGGAAAATAATTCCACATTTCTTTTTCTTTTTTTAACGTAGCCACACCTCGATCCTTTTTCGGCGTAAGTATTCGAATAAAGGTATCATCCATTCCAATTGTCCAAGCTTCCATTTTCAAACTGCGTTGCCAATTGGGAGTAACAATTTCCATGGTCATGGAGGAGATGCTGCTATGAGAGCGATACAGCTCATCAATCTTTTTCAGCATGGCTATTGCAGCTTCGTCCGCTACCGCAGGTGCCGCTATTAGTGATAACCAAAGCAGTGCTATTAGAACAACACGTTTATTCATTCATGCTCCTGCGTTAACTCGCTTTTGAATGGTATAATAGTCGGCAATTTAACGACCTATGGCAACCCATTCCAATATGAAGCCCAACTCCTCAACTGTGATTTTAGGTGTTGATACCGGCGGCACCTTCACCGACTTTGTCTTACTGAATGGTCCGCAGCTGCGTATTCATAAGGTGTTATCCACGCCAGATGCCCCAGAGCGGGCCATTTTGCAGGGCATTAAGGAACTGGGCATTCAGCAACAGGTTAGCGCAGGATCAGTTTGTATTATTCATGGCAGCACCGTTGCCACCAATGCTGCGCTGGAAGGCAAAGGCGTTAAAACTGCTCTGATTAGCAATCAGGGTTTCAAAGATCTTCTCACCATTGGCCGCCAAACACGGCGCTCACTTTATCAATTACAGCCTCTAGCTCAGCCCATCCCCGTTCCAGAGGATTTATGCTTCGAAGTAAAAGGCCGGGTGAATCATCTAGGTAATGAACTGGAACCATTATACGTAAATGCTGTGCAATCCATCAAACAA
>JBFKSL010000279.1:0-6092 GCA_041626995.1 Ketobacter sp.
CTGCGCAGGTGAGTGATCCAGTGAGGGTTGGGTAGGCAGCGTACGTCAAACACCAAGTCAGCATCGCTTGGAATGCCATTTTTAAACCCGAATGATTGAAATAGGATGGCCATGCCTTCACTTTTCTCTGCCACCCGTTGCCGAATTTGATCACGCAGCTCATGTAAGGTGAGGTTGCTGGTATCGATCATCAGGCTGGCGCAGGAGGCCACGGGTGTCAGCATTTCCCGCTCACGGGCAATGGCTTCGTTCAACGTGTTACTGTCGTTGCTGATCGGGTGTTTGCGGCGGGTTTCGCTAAAGCGTTTAATGAGGTTGGCGTCGTTGGCGTCTAGATAAATAACCTGGCTTTCAATGCCGTCAGAATATATATCCCTCAATACGCTGGGAAGTTTCTCCAGCTGCTCAACGCTGTTACGGGCATCAATGCCAATGGCTACTTCCGTGATTTTTGGGGCGGGGCGCTTTGCCAGTTCCTGCATTAGGTCGCGTAACAGGGTAACAGGCAGATTATCAACGCAGTAGTAACCCAAATCTTCCAGCACATGTAATGCAGTGGTTTTTCCTGATCCAGATCGACCGCTGATTACGATGAGTTTCATAGGATGGCTACCTTCAAATTGGGGTTACCAGTGCGTCATAAATATTGCTGGTGTTATGGGCTTCCCGCAGTTCTTCCCGACGATGGTCGTTGCTAAACAGGGCGGCCACTTTTGATAGAATGTTCAAGTGTTCTTCGTGTGCTTCCTGTGGAACTAAAAGCACAAATAGCATATCCACGGGGGCATGGTCGATGGCATCGAAATCCACCGGCGCTTCCAGTTTCAGAAAAGCTCCAATGGCACTGGAGCAGTGGCTGGCACGGCAATGGGGTATGGCGATGCCTTTGCCCAATCCTGTGCTGCCTAATTTTTCCCGGGAGATAAGGCTATCAAACAGTTCGTTAGCATCCAGCTCGGGGCACTGCTGGGCAATAAGCCCAGCAGCGGTTTCCAATACCTTTTTTTTGCTTCCGCCGGATACATCTTCAAAGATCCGTTCCGGGCTTATGATTTCAGCAAGTTCCATAGGTACAAAATCCTAGGGGTATGATTACCAGCTTTTTAATTTCTCTTTGTGTTTAAGGACTTGACGATCCAGTTTGTCTGTCATCATATCTATGGCGGCGTACATGTCTTCTGATTCCGCATTAGCGAATAAATCGGCTCCTTTTACGTGAATACGCGCTTCGGCCTTTTGTCTGTTTTTCTCTACACTCAGTATGGCTTGAATACTGGTAATGTCATCGGTGTGGCGTTCCAATTTTTGTAACTTTTCGGAAACGTAATCTTTCATCGAATCGGTCACTTCTACGTGGTGTCCGCTGATATTGATTTGCATAGGCCACTCCTTAATCGTGGTTTGTTTTTACAGAGACCTTCAGAATATCCATTCTGAGGTGAGTATTTCTTGCGCCAGGTCTATACCTTTTGCATTAAACCAATCGTTTACGTTCGTTCGATGGTGGAATCATCATGGCTTCGCGATACTTTGCGATGGTTCGGCGCGCAACTTTAATGTCTTGCTCTGCCAGTATGTTGGCAATTTTGCTGTCACTCAATGGTTTTTTGGGGTTTTCTGCCGCCACCAGTTTCTTGATTATGGCGCGAATGGCGGTGGATGAACACTCTCCACCCGATCCAGTGCTCACATGGCTAGAGAAGAAGTATTTCAGCTCAAAAATTCCCCTGGGCGTATGCATAAATTTTTGCGTAGTGACCCTGGAAATGGTGGATTCGTGCATGCTGACGGCTTCGGCAATATCGTGTAATACCAAAGGTTTCATGGCTTCTTCGCCGTGTTCCAGAAAGCCGATTTGGTGTTCCACAATTTTGGTGGCTACTTTCAGCAGGGTTTCGTTACGGCTTTGCAGGCTTTTTATAAACCAGCGTGCTTCCTGTAAGTTGTTCTTGAGGAAGGTGTTTTCGCTGCTGTTGTCAGCTCGCTGAATGAGTGATGCGTAGTTGCCGTTTACCCGCAGGCGAGGGGTGGCGTCGGGATTCAGCTCCACTTTCCAGCGCTCTTTTTCTTTGCTGACGATGACATCTGGAATGACGTATTGGGTTTCGTCTGGCTCTATATCCGCACCGGGGTGAGGATTCAGGGTTTGTATCAGAGCAATGGCTTCTTTCAGGCGAGCTTCCGATAGCTTGCCTTTTCGCATGATGGTGGTGAAGTCTCTTGAGCCTAGAGCTTCCAGGTAGGAATCCACCACTAGAATAGCGTCGTTTTTGGCCGGCTCATCGTCCAGTTGCTTCAGTTGAATGAGCAAGCATTCACGTAGATCTCGCGCACCCACACCAGGGGGATCAAATTGGTGGATTCGGTGCAGAACCGCCAGTACTTCGTTGAGGGTGATGGCTGAATCGTCTGCTTCTTCACCGTCATCCAGGTCATCTGGCTGTAAAACAATGCCCAGGGCTTCCAGCTCTTCCTGTTGCATGCGAATGAGGTCGCCCACCACATCTTGCTGGGCCAATACGCCATCGCGGATTTCTTCAATGGATTGGCTTAGATAACCTTTGCTGTTGATGGCCTCAATGATAGCCATAGCGATCATTCGATCCATATCGCTCATATGGCTCAGATTCAATTGCCACATTAGGGTATCATAGAGGGATTCCGGTGCGCTGTTGCGACCTTCAAAATCATAGTCATCATCGGAACCTCCGCTGCCCAGAGCCGGGCCGGAGCCTCCGTCGTAAAGGGTGTCCCAATCACTATCAACAGGTAATTCGTTGGAAAGCTCTTTGCTTTCCAGGTCAACCGAGCCTTCTTCACTGTTTGTGCTACTCGCTTCGGTGCTGTCTGTTGATTTGGAGAAATCCACCACTTCTTGAGTGTCGGCAGAATCGGTGGAGGCATCGTTTTTGGATGATTCGTTGACGGTGTCACTGTCGCCACTGGGGTCATCCACGTCTAGAAGCGGATTGGATTCCAGCGCTTCCTGGATTTCGGTTTGTAAATCCAGCGTAGACAATTGCAATAGGCGGATGGCCTGCTGCAATTGCGGGGTCATGGTTAAATGTTGACCGATTTTAAGCTGTAAAGATGGCTTCATTGATACCTATTCAACTTCAAATCCAACGACTTCAAGCAAGGAGAGAGCCATTTGGCAGTTTCCCCATGATAGTGCGGGCGTTGTTTCAGTATTGTCAATTATTTTCTCTATTTCAAAGAGTTACGCCGGGCTGCACTGTTACACTAATGTTAATTGTAAAAGCTGTAGGACAGCAAAGCAATTTACATGCCTGGATTTGCTTAGAACTTTTACATCTGGAACTGGTTGCCTAAATAAACTTCTCTCACTTTTTGGTTCTGCAGGATTAGTGAGGGCTCACCTTCAGCAATAATGTGGCCTTCGCTGACGATAAAGGCTTTCTCGCAGATGTCGAGGGTGTCACGTACGTTGTGGTCGGTTATCAGCACGCCAATACCACGGTCTTTGAGGTGGCTGATGATCTGTTTAATGTCGGCTACCGAAATGGGGTCAACTCCAGCGAAGGGTTCGTCCAGCAGAATAAACGCAGGGTCAGTGGCCAGGGCTCGTGCGATTTCTACCCGGCGGCGCTCACCGCCAGATAATGCCATGCCCTGAGAATCTGCTATGTGGCCAATATGGAATTCATCCAACAGGCTTTCCAGTTTGTTTTGACGTTGCTTTTTGTTGAGATCTTTGCGCGTTTCCAGAATGGCCATGATGTTTTCCTTCACTTTTAAGCGACGGAAAATGGAGGCTTCCTGAGGCAGGTAGCCTATGCCTTTTGCGGCTCGGCCATGCATGGGTAAATGGGTGATTTCAGTATCATCGATTACGATGCGGCCTTTATCCTGAGGGATGATGCCAATGATCATATAAAAGCAGGTGGTTTTGCCCGCGCCGTTTGGCCCCAATAGGCCAACGATTTGGCCGCTCTCAATAGAGATGGATACGTCTTCAACTACGGCGCGGCCTTTATAGCTTTTCGCCAGGTTGGATGCAGTAAGCTTACTCATTGTTGTTGCTTTCTTCTATGCTGGCGTTTGCTGGTTCTGGTTCTGGTTCTGGTTCTGGTTCTGGTTCTGCGGCTGCAGGTAAGATCATTTCCACGCGGCCTTTTATATCACCAGGTTTTGGGTCTGCTGCCTGCCCGGAGGCCTGCAGTCGTTGGCTCTGAATTTCGTATTTGATCTCTTCGCCCCGGAAAATATTTTCGCCCTGCACAATAGAGGCTTTGCGAATCAATACCAGTATTTGATTTCTTACCAGGTAGTCGATGGTTTGAGCTTTGGCGATGACTTCTGCCTGGTTCGGTTCTGGTACTTGTGAGAACAGTGCAGGATCGCCGTGGGCTCGCACTTTGGAAACTTTGCCAGTTTCGGTGCTAATTTTTAACTTGTCGGCAGCGATTTTTAGGGTGCCTTGAGTCAGCACCACGTTACCGGAATAGGTTGCAGTGCCGTCTTGTTCATCAATCAGGGCGGTGTCTGCCACGATTTTTAATGGCTGATGGCGGTCGCTTTCCAATGCCCATAACGTGGTGGAGACAAAACTCAACAGCAACCCCATTAGGGCATTCATTATTTTAGGATTTCTCTGGCTCATAAATGCTGGTTACGTTTTTACGTAAGGTGATTCGATTATCGTTAAAGTCGGCGTCTAATCCTGTGGCCTCAATGTAAATCCCTTCCTGGCGAATAATCACTTTGTCCTCGGTGGTGGCGTAGGATTTGTCCGGGTAGAGTATCAAGGTCTCGGTTTCCATGGTTGCAGCTTTTTGCACGCCTTTTTGTTGAATGCGCACATTGCCTGATAAATTCAGTGTTTCCGCCTGGCTGTTGGATACGGCTTCTGTTGCAGTAGTTGTCCAGGAAGGCTCGCGTTCCTGAAAAAACGTGATGTCTGGCTTGATCATTAGATTTCGATCAGCTTCCAGGTATTGCAGCATCGACTCAGCACTCAGGTGATATTTGCGTTCACCTTGTTTATCAAAGCTGGTTTGTTGTACCGCCAGGGCGATCATATCCGGTTGGTTCAAGCCACTTAATGGAATCTTCGCATTAGAAAACCAGTCGTCCCATTGGGTGTAGGCATACAAGCCTGCCAAGAGCAGAGTAAGTACGAAACTAATGCTGATCAATTGCAGGCGTGGTTTCATCAGTCTAAATAGGATTCCAATATCGTGTTCAGCGTGCCTTGGGCCTGCATCACCCATTCACAAAATTCGCGCACGGCACCGTCTCCACCTTTGCTTTCGGTAATGTAGTCGGCATGCTGTTTAACGATGGGTAATGCATCGGAAACGGTGACGCCCAAGCCCACGTGACGAATGGCAGCCAAGTCGGGTAAATCGTCGCCCATGTAGGCCACTTGCTCTGCTGTCAGGCCTTCGTTTTTTAATAATTCTAGTAGTGCGGCTTTTTTATCTTCTCTGCCTTGCACCAGTTTCTCGATTTTTAAATCGTTGGCGCGTCGTTTGACTAACTCAGATGTTCTGCCCGTTATAATGGCAACATCCACGCCGCTATCACGCAATAGCTTTAAACCCAGGCCATCTTTTACGTTAAAGGCTTTGATTTCATCGCCCAGACTGGTGAAGTAAAGGCGACCATCCGTCATGATGCCGTCGATATCGAACACGGCAAGTTTAATGGCTTTGGCTTTCTGTTGTAATGCTTCCGTCATGGTTAATGTCCTTACATTACTCCGGCACGTAACAGATCGTGCATGTTCAATGCACCTACGGGTTTGCCGTTTTCGTCTGTCACCATCAATGCCGTGATTTTGCTGCGTTCCATCAGATTTAACGCTTCAACGGCTAAAATATGAGGTTGAATGGTTTTAGGATTTTTCGACATCACATCTTCAATCAGTGTGGTTTGAATATCCATGCCTTGATCCAGCATGCGGCGCAAGTCACCGTCAGTAAATATGCCAATCAGCTGGCCTTCACCGTTTACGATTCCGGTCATGCCCAGGCCTTTGCTGCTCATTTCCAGTAGGGCGTGGCTAATGGTTACGCCCTGTTGAATGGCGGGGACTTTTTCCCCTGTGTGCATGATGTTTTCCACCA
>JBFKSL010000280.1:0-6089 GCA_041626995.1 Ketobacter sp.
CTTGGTGCTACAAAAATTCAATCTTTTACCAGCCAATGTATTTACTGAATACTCTGTGCAATTAGGGTCTGCATTAGAAGCCGTATTACTTTCCTTTGCGTTGGCGGAACGTATAACTCTGGAACGCAAGTTGCGTTTTGAGGCCCAGGAAGAAACCCTACGCACGGCTCACCGCCTAAATGTGCAATTGGAACAGCGAGTATTGGAACGCACCGCCGAACTGGAATCGCTCAACGAAAAACTGGAAGCGCTAAGCCACACAGATCAACTTACCGGGCTATACAATCGACGTTTTTTGGAACAGTCTGGTAGTGAAGAATGGAGCCGTTGCAAACGCTACAAACATGATATGTCGATCATGTTGATGGACATTGATTTCTTTAAACAGGTGAATGACAAGTATGGCCATCATGCCGGAGATATTTGTCTGCAAAGCATCGCAGATAATTTAAAAAATTGCCTGCGATTACCTACAGATGTTGTAGCTCGATACGGTGGTGAAGAATTTTGTATTTTGCTGCCAGAAACCAGAAAGTCTGGGGCACATAAAGTAGCAGAACGAATACGCAAACAAATTGAGAGAACCCCCATTAAAGCTGAAGGAGTTGAGTTTTGTGTGACCGTAAGCATCGGGGTTTATTGCGCGGAGCCTGCCGAAACAGGCTCGATAGAAATTGCCATTAAATTTGCTGATCAAGCTTTGTATTTGTCAAAGCAAAATGGTCGCAACCAAGTGACGGTTTCTCAAGGTAGCGCCACCGTTACTCCATTGAGGAAAGATAACCCGCCTGGTTGAACGAAAACTAAGGTGATACGAAAGTTGATCCACTTTTTTGGTTCTCGTACATCAGTTTGATGTAGTCTGCCGATAGCGCTGAACTGGTTACTCGAGTTTCATCTAACCATAGGTCACGGCTGACGCCGGTATCGCCCATCACCAGATCCTGCAGGTTTTCGATATTGTATACCGAATTATTCGTCACCTCTAAATTACCATTTACGAAGTAACTTGTTCTTGGGCTTCCATTAGGATCGTATACCAAAGTTACATGCGCACTACAATCATAGCCACCCCAACCACCAAAACCATTCATGGAATCGCTTCCTATCTCTGCATCAATGGGGAATGTTGATCCAAAGAAATCACGATAAGCTGCCACAAAGCTCCAATGCTGAGAACCCGAACTTCCACGACGCAACACTTGAGTAGCCCCAATACTTGCTGTCCAGGTTGTACAATTGCTGGTTTCCATCCATGTGCTTGCTGTCCAGGCTTTTCCGCTCACGTTGAATGAAGCATCATACACAGCAGTTAATGCATCAGAATCAGTAAAGTGTGCTGCCACGCCTACGAAACGGCTTGTTCGACTAACGGTTCCAGTTTGGATAGCATCATTAGCATTAGCAGTTGAGTCAGAAGCATTGCCACTGGCTACTCCACCATCGTGGAAGTGGTATACGTTGGTGTAGTCTAACCAAACGGCGCCAGGGTTTTGCCCATCACCCACACTACCGTTGGAAGTATCGTTAAAGTGCATGGTGATATAATCGGTGTTGCTGTTGCCATCCACCTGCGGCACCAATACCCAGACTTCGGCACGATTAGCCGATTGATCCCAACGCTCAATTTCATATGGCAACTCAGTTACACCATCAGCATCCACAAAGCGAATATCTGGTGCTCCAGACTGGGTTGAATCAATTATTCCTGCATCGGTGATGCTAAGTAATACAGGGAAGTCGGTAACATTTCCACTGACATTGGCGCCACTAACTGTGGTATCGAAGGTGTATTGCTGAGAGCTACTCAATTGAGGCACGCTGGTTTGAGCTACAGTGGTTTCAATGTAAAGCAAGGCGCCATTATTTGAATATCGATTAAAAGTAACTCCGCTCACATCTTCAGTTCCAAAGTTGACCCAGGCCTCACTATCCGTGCCCGTCACCGAATCGGAGCTACCGCCTAATACATAAAGTACGCGCCCTTCTCTGCTCAGCGCTAATAAACTGAGCCTGTTAAGCGTTAAATCATTACTGCTATCACCCAAATCAATCCTTTCAATACCTTTGATCTTTTCTGGATTCATCGTCGTCAGATCCAAACTATTGCCACTGGTAACAAGGGCTAAAGTGTCATTACCCAGGCCACCATCAATTTTGAAAAAGCCAGCATCAGCCACTTGAATAGTATCGTCACCAGAACCTGCCGAAACTGCATCGGAACCGCCACCACCACTAATGGTGTCATCACCGCTAGTACCAACGATGTTGTTATCATTGGCATCACCATTGAGGCTAAGCACATCACCATAGTTATCATAACCCCACACAGCAATCACCTCACCGGCCTGGTTAATGGCAGAAGGATCACTAAAACTCGCACCCGCCAACAAATCATTGAATCCATCGCCATTGATATCGCATTGGCTGGTGGAAGTTCCAAAATAGTCGACGGAGATGGTGGATTTAATTTTAAAACCATCTGTGCTGGTTAAGGTTGCCAAATCCACATCACCTCGGGAGGTACCCTCTACTCCGAATATAATCCAGGCACTACCTGCAAAATTATTCGAATCGTTAACATCTAAATGGGCACTCACCAACATGTCATCAACCCCGTCGGCATTGAAATCACCTCCGCCAGACACCGAAGAACCTAAGCGGTCGCTGGTATCACCGTAGATAACATAACCGTTGCTACTGGCAATAGTTTCCACCTCTAAAGCAGGGTAACTGGCCGCACTGTAGCCGTAAATCACGAAGACCGCGCCTGACTCAGTGACACCGTTATAATCCATGTAATTGGCAGAAAAAAGCAGATCCGATAGCCCATCTCCGTTAAAATCTCCCGAGCTGATGGCGTGCCCCAGTTTTGCTGAATTCTGAGTGCTGTATAGCACGAACATCTCTGTATTCGTTAATGTAGAAAGATCAAGATCTGGAAAAGCCGGGCCCTGGTTTCCAAAAATCACATAAACGATTCCAGCATCGGTACTTCCTGTATCATTACCTGTGGCACCAACGGCAATATCATCATAGCCGTCACCGTTAAAATCACCGACAAAGTCCACACCCTGTCCCAAATAATCACTCGCACCATTGCCGATAAAGAAACCATCATTGCCGATATTATCTTTATGCAAAATCACATCCTCACGAGTGGAACCGATCTTGCCAAAAATCAAGAAAGCCTGACCACTATTACCCGCATCAAGCGCACTGTAATAATGACCAATCAGGAGATCCTGCACGCCATCACCATTAAAATCACCACCACTGGCGATACCTGCGCCCGAATCACTAAAGCCAAGCCTGGTCGATGCTTCGGTACCTAGAATGCGGAATCCATCGCTGCTGCTGAAGCTGGCGGTATCCACATCAGCGCGGGTAGCACCCGCTTTACCCCAGACCACATAGGCTGTACCTGCATCATTCGCTTCACTGTTGTCATTTCCTTCAGCAACCACCAAGATATCATCAAAGCCATCTCCATTAAGATCTCCTACTCCTCCCACACTGATACCTAGCTGATTATCATAAGTAGTGCTGGTGTCTGCTTCACCAAGTATGGCAAAGCCGTCACTGGTGCTGAAACTGGCTAGATCGATATTGCTACGGGTAGCACCTGCCGCACCCCAGATCACATATGCCCTACCATCGTTGGCATTGGGTGCACCTGCAACAAAATCTTCAAAGCCATCACCGTTCACATCTCCAACATTCGCAACTGCACTTCCCAATCGGGCGGAAGCTGTATCACCTATCACAGCAAAACCTGCATCACTTCCACTGAGTATTCCACTAATATCCAATTCATTGGCATCAATAACCAAATTTTTGTGGTAACTCAATGAGCCTACTGCGCCGGGAGTGGCTAAAGTCAGATTCGCATTGGCATTATTATTACTGCGGATTTTACTGCCTGCGAGGCTTAAAGACGCTGTGGACACATAGCCCAGATCCGCAGTGGTATCACCCAGTGCTACAGTGTAATCAAACACCAAGGTATTGCTGCCAGAGCCAGAAGAATAACCCACTACCACGTCAAGACCATCCAAATCCAAAGTAAGGGTAGGCGTGCCTTCAGTTACATAAACCAGTTCGCTGAACTGCACCTGTATCTGAATCAACTCACCGATCCCGTAGGTGCCGTCGATTTTCGTTGAACTGACAATGCTTACTGCGGGTACTGAGGTATTGATGGTGGAAAAATTCAGATCTGTACTGTTACTGATACCGACATAGGATGCTCCACCAGCGTTAGCGAATGCGTTGCCATCAATGTTGATGTAGTAAGAGGTTCCAGGTTCTAAAACATCATTTTGATTAATGGTGATGGTACTGGTACCGGAGCCTGAAACCTGAGCAGAATTAGCAGCAATGGTATCCCAAACGCTGCCGTCACTGGATTTATGAATAGTGATGTTGCCACTGCCAGCGATAACAACTTCGCTGAAATTGAGAACAATTGAGGTATCCAGCGCCACTAACGTGGCACCATCTACTGGAGAAGAGCTACTCAAAGTGGGTATAGCGCTGGTGATGGTAATATCAAAACCGATAGAAACAGCAGATGCATTGCCTGCCCCATCAATAGCTTGCGCCGTGATGGTATAGTCGCCCTGAGATAAGCTAGTGCTGGTATGATCGAAACTCCAGTCTCCTACTCCATCACTTGTAGTCGTGCCAATGGAAACGGCATCGATAAATATTTCTACAGTAATGTTTGCTTCTGACGTACCACTGATTATGAGGGTATCGTCGGCAGTAATGCCGTCATCCGCCGTACCTGTGTCATCAGAAATACCAGTAACAGAGGGGACAGTAGGAACAGCCGTATCGATGGTGACATTAAAATTGGAAGATATCACCGATGTGTTTCCTGCGGAGTCACTGGCTTGGGCCGTAATAACGTAATCTCCGTCTGACAAGGTCGTGCCGGTGTGATCATAGCTCCAATTACCGGAGCCGTCTGCTGTAGTGGTAGCAACCGTTGCACCACCGATAAACACTTCCACGCTACTGTTCGCTTCTGCTGTTCCACTAATCACTAATGTTGTGTCATTGGTGATGCCATCTGCCGCGCCACTATCATTGGTGATGGCAGTAACGGAAGGCGCCGCCGGGGCGCTGGCATCAACCACTACCGTTAACGCGGAAGAAACGGCAGAGGCATATCCACCGCCATTGGTTGCTACGGCGGTAACACTGTAAGTGGCATCACTCAGTGTTGTACCCGTGTGATCAAAGCTCCAGTTACCCGCAGCATCTGCGCTGGTGGTACCAATTGAACCACCATCAATAAAGACTTCCACATCGTAGTAAGCGCCAGTTATACCATTGAATATTAACGTGTTGTCGGTGGTGATTTCATCCGCTGCGGTGCCGGTATCATCACTGATGCCATCCACACTGGGTGCAGCGGGAGTAGCCGGTTGTGACAGGCTGTTTTGCACGTAAAGAGAGACTTCACCCAGATCATAACGATTGTAGGTGATTGTATCCAACACTGTAGTACCGTTAACTGTCCAGGTTTCGCTACCATCAGTTGCCACATAATCGCTGCTGCCGCCTTTCACATAAAGTGAACGTGCTTCATCAGAAAGCATGAGCAAGCTATGTTTATCTAAGACTAAGCCGTTGCCATTATCGTTAAGGTCGATGTACTCAATACCTCGGAATCGATCCACATCGTAAGCTTGTAAACTCAACACCAAACCAGAACCGGTTAGAGAAAGTGTATCGCTTCCAAGACCACCATTAATTCGAGAGAAACTTAAATCGTTTACTTCGATAGTGTCATCACCAGACCCAGCAGAGAAGTTATCACTACCGCCATTACCGATAAGCGTGTCGTTAGCATCGGTGCCCACCAAATTATTAGCGCTGGCGTTGCCCGTGGTTCCGCCGAAAACCGATGCGCTAAAGTCTTTACCCCAAATGACGTTAACTTCTCCAGCGTGGCTGCCATTATTATCCCCCGCCACAGAAGAGAACATCATATCCGTATAGCCGTCACCATTAATATCACCGCTGGTAGCAGAGCGGCCAAATTCATCACCGCTAATATCACCAATAATTTTGAAACC
>JBFKSL010000281.1:0-6078 GCA_041626995.1 Ketobacter sp.
ACCATGTCCTATTGAATGGATATCAAAGACAGATTGCATTGCAGAGTATTGCCCCATTACATCAAGGGTTTGATTTACCGCACGCTTAGCCATAGCCAAACCAAAGGCGGGCATTTTGGCAATATGCTGAGCCATATCCATCGCCTGTGAATCTAATACTTCAAGTGGAATTACTCGATTCACCATTCCCAGTTCGCGTGCTTCTTCAGCAGTAATGGATGATGCAGTAAAAAGCATTTCTTTCGCTTTTCGAGGGCCAAACTCCCAAGTGTGTCCATGGTATTCAACACCACCTATGCCCATCATTACAACAGGATCTCGAAAAACCGCATTATCCGCCGCCAAAATCAAATCACATGGCCAACACAACATCATACCCGCCGCAATACATGAACCCTGAACTACTGCAATGGAAGGCTTAGGTATATCACGCCATTTACGACTGAATCCAAGAAAGTGTTTGCGCTCATGCATGTATAATTTCATCATGCCAGAATCTGCTTTGTCTTTATCCCATTGTGAGGCAGCGTTGGAATTTGAAAGATCATGCCCTGAAGAAAAATGCTTTCCATTAGCGCGAAGAAGAATAACCTTTACTTGTTCATCTTCCGCTGCCCGATCCCACGCTTTATCCAACTCTATCAGTAACTCTTTATTTTGGGCATTGGCGGCTTCTGGCCTGTTTAAGCTGATTACTGCTACAGCACCTTCGGTTTCATAGGTGATTGGGCAATCAGATGTCGCTTGGTCACTCATATCTTTGTCCTCGTTATTATGCTTTAAATTATGTAATTATTTATTTGGGTGTAAATTTAACGCGGCTGCATACGAATAGCGCCATCTAAACGAACGGTCTCTCCGTTTATGTATCCGTTACGGATCATTTCCAAAGCCATACTAGCGTACTCACTGGCGCTCCCTAGCCGCCGCGGATAGGGAACCATTGCACCCAAAGCATCTTTCATTTCCTGGGGAGCGCGGGCCATGGCAGGTGTATCAAAAATGCCTGGTTGAATAGTATTAACTCGAATGGATTCCCGAGAAAGGTCGCGAGCTATTGTGAGCGTCATGCCTACAATACCCGCTTTAGCTGCAGAATATGCCGCTTGGCCCATTTGCCCTTCAGTGGCGGCAGCAGATGCAGTATTGATAATCACGCCTCTTTCGCCATCAACCAAGCCTTCTTCCATCATGCCAGCAGCAGAACGAGTAATACAACGAAAGGTCCCAACCGTGTTTAATTTCAATACCCACTCAAACTTATCGGTGGGAAACATCTTAATCTCACCAGTTTTTTTATCCCGCCGGACAGTGGGAATTGCATTACCACCGCCGGCACAGCACACTAATACTCGCTCTTGTCCATTTACTTCCCTGGCGTGAGCAAAAGCCTGATCCACACTCTCATCACTTAGCACATCGCACTGACAAAAAATAGCGCCTGTTTCTTGCGCCATTTGCTCACCGATCTCCTTATTTAAATCAAAGATCGCAACCTTAACACCCTGCTCTCGCAATGCCTTTACCGTTGCTAAGCCAAGTCCGGAAGCACCTCCGGTTACAACTGCAGAAAGCGTAGAATCAATCTTCATATTTGACATTCCCCTATAGTATCGCTGTGCTGCCCTGATCAGTTTATCGTATATATTCAACAACTTAGACCAGCCTTTAGAAAAACTGACTATTTGTCATTTATGCAGCAAGTGTTTATATACAACAGTGTTGTTGTTTTGTATTATATATTGAAGTTCTCTTATAAATCCAACGTCTTAATCAATAGAGATTTACCCTCCTAGAAGGTAGAAATAAGGAAGCGGAGAAAAATATGACGCAAGTAATGCAGGGCGTGAAAGTCCTTGAAGTGGCACAATTTACTTTTGTGCCAGCGGCCGGAGCAATTCTGGCTGATTGGGGTGCAGATGTGGTAAAAATTGAACATCCAGTTCGGGGCGACACTCAGCGTGGCTTCATCAATATGGGCGGAATGAAAATTGACCCGCAACGTAACACCATGATGGAACATGCGAATCGTGGCAAACGCAGTGTTGGAATTGATATTTCATGCCCTGAAGGCGTTGAATTGATCTATGAAATGGCGAAAACCGCTGACGTTTTCCTGACTAACTATCTGCCTTTTCAGCGTCAGAAACTAAAAATCGATCTAGAGCATATTCGAGCTGTTAATCCAAATATCATCTATGCGCGCGGTAGCGCATATGGGGACAAAGGACCAGAGCGAAACGTTGGAGGTTTCGATGGAACCGCCTTTTGGTCTCGCAGTGGTGTTGGCTATTCGATGTCACCCGAAGAATTAGGCCAGCCATTGGCCCAAGGTATTGCTGCTTTTGGCGATTCCATTGGGGGTATGAACATCGCGGGAGGTGTTGCTGCCGCGCTTTTCCATCGTTCTCAAACCGGAGAAACCAGTGAAGTGGATGTTTCTCTATTAAGTACCGCTTGGTGGGCTGCAGGTTCCGCTGCAGATCTGTTTATAGAAAAGGGTGAAGTTATGCGAAACCGCATGCCAACATCCGGAGGCAATCCAGGTAACCCATTCACTGGTAATTACTCAACTTCAGATGGGGGCACCATTAACCTCTGCATGATTACCCCCGGCGCATACATCCGAGACACATTCGAACATCTGGGAATCGCAGAAGCCGCCGATGACGAACGTTTCAGTACAGTAGAAGCACTCATGAAGAATTGGAGTGACGCCAGTGAGCTAATGAAAAACGCGTTTGCCAGCAAACCATTCGAATATTGGCGCCAACACCTAAAAACGATGAAAGGCCAATGGGCACCCATTCAAAGCTTATTGGATCTTGCTACCGATGAACAAGCTCTAGCAAACGATATGCTATTTGAAGTTGAAGCTGTAGATGGCGGAGACCCAATTAAATTGGTACGCGGCCCTGTTCAATTTAACCACGCACCGGTGAATAATGCTCGCGCGCCACAAGCTTCGGAACACACTGAAACCTATTTGCTGGAAATGGGCGTAGAGTGGGAACAAATTGAAAAATTAAAATCAATCGGCGCAATTGCGTAAGACGTCTAGATTATCAATAAAAACTATAGAAAACGGGATTGAGTATGAAGCCTGGAACAAAATTAAAAAGTGCCGTGTGTAGTGCCGAGGTCATGGTTATTAAGGGCAGTAATATCGTTGTTGAGTGTGGAGGTGCCCCCATGTCAGAGACAGCGCCAGAAGCCCCTGCCGAAATCAATACTGACTTTGCAGAAGGTACCAAAGTGGGTAAGCGCTATGTGGATGCCAATGGTACTGTTGAGTTGCTGTGCGTGAAAGCAGGCAAAGGATCGTTATCCATTGATGGCAACGCATTACAGCTTAAGGACAGCAAACCGCTGCCCTCTTCTGATTAAGGTTTTGCTATGAATATTTCATTGATTTTACAAATGGCTGCTGACACCGAGCCTGATCGATGCGCTATGGTTTGCGGTGGTCGGCGCTGGAGTTACGGCGACTTATGGCAGGCTGCACAAGGGGCTGCTGCTGCCATAGAGAAAAGTGGCTGCCTGTTTGTGGCACTTCTAGATGAAAGCAGCGAAGCCACCCCTATCGCTCTGTTTGGTGCTGCCTTGGCCGGCGTACCATATGTACCGCTGAACTATCGGTTAGCCGATGAAGACCTAGCAGCATTACTCAAGCGCATCGCACCGACCTGTAGCGTAGGTGATGTCGGTCGCATACAGCGGTTAAACCCGGAAGGCAATCATATCTGCTTTAAAAGAAGCGAATTCGTTTCTGCAGCTGAATCTATTAACAGTGCTTTTGAAGAAAAAGAGCAAGAAGATGGGATTGCAGCCCAAATATTTACCAGTGGCACTACTTCAGCACCAAAAGCCGCGTTATTAAAACATGAAAATTTGCTTTCTTATATTCTTAACACAGTAGAGTTCTCATCCGCTTCACCAGAAGAAGCCAGTCTCGTGTGCGTGCCTCCGTATCATATTGCTGGCATTGCTGCCATGCTCAGCTCTATTTATTCCATGCGAAAAATTTTGCTGTTGCCAGCATTTGATCCAGATAGCTGGCTTAATTTGGCAAGCGAAGAAAAAGCCAGTAACGCGTTTGTTGTACCCACCATGTTGTCGCGCATTATTAATCGTATAGATGAAGGTGCGCAAGCAGAGCTCTCATCATTAACAGCGATAGCCTACGGTGGCGGCCCAATGCCCATGAGTGTTATTGAGCGGGCTATGCAATTACTTCCAAATTGCGGATTCACCAATGCCTACGGTTTAACTGAGACCAGTTCCACCATTGCACTTCTAGGGCCTGATGACCACCGCGCAGCTTTTGAATCCGATGACCCAACAGTACGTGCTCGCTTGGGCTCAGTTGGCCGACCTCTTCCCAGCATTGAACTGGAAATTCGTGATGAGGAAGGCCACAATCTTGCCGCCGGTGAACGTGGCGAAATATACGTGCGTGGCGAGCAAGTTTCAGGGGAATACCGAGAACGAAGCGCATTAGATGCAGATGGTTGGTTTCCCACTCGCGATGCTGGTTGGCTAGACGAAGAAGGTTTCCTGTTCTTGGCCGGGCGGGCTGATGATGTGATCGTGCGTGGCGGAGAGAATATTTCACCTGGCGAGATTGAAGAAGTACTTCTTACCCACCCTGCCATTGCCGACGCAGCCGCTGTTGCCGCACCATCGACAGAATGGGGCGAAACCGTAGGCATTGCCATTTCAGTAAAACCAGGCAGTAGCACACCAAGCGATGAAGAGTTAAAACTATTAGTGAAAGATCGACTACGTTCATCACGTGTTCCAGAACGAATTGCCGTATTGGATGCTCTACCCTATAACGAAATGGGTAAGCTTTTGCGTCGCGAAATTCGAAAGTTATTTAACGAATAAAAAGTAAAAAATGTGGCAACCCGCGCCCAAGAAGCGGGTTGCCACCAACAACAATCAAACTCGCTCAATAATGATCGCCGGAGCCATTCCACCAGCCGCGCACATAGTTACCAACCCGCGCTTAAGATCACGTCGCTCAAGTTCATCCAACACTGTGCCTATTAATATCGCCCCTGTCGCACCTATAGGATGACCTAGGGCAATCGCCCCACCGTTCACATTAATAGTACTGCGATCAATATCCAAATCTCGAATGAACTTCTCAACGACAACGGCAAACGCCTCATTAACCTCCCACAGGTCAATATCCTCTTTTTTAAGACCCGCCTTTGCCAACACTTTTTCAGCAGCTGCAACAGGGGCATTGAGCATTAAAGTTGGATCGCCGCCCATATTTGCAGTAGCTACGACTCTGGCCCGAGGTTTCCAACCATGTTTGTTAACGTAAGATTTCGACGCCATTAACAATCCTGCAGCACCATCGACAACACCTGACGAACTTCCAGCATGATGAAAGTGTTCAACCTTTAAGTCAGGATAACGTTTATTGATAAGCTGACGAAAAGTGTTCCCATACTGGTCTGCAGGAAAGTCTGCAATCTTTTCAAAACTGGGTTTTAAAGATGAGAGGTCAGCCAAAGTTGTTTGAGGCCTGGGGTGCTCGTCACGGTCAAGAATTAACTTTCCATCATCAATCACCGGAATAATTGAATTATTAAACCGCCCTTCTTCTATTGCCAATGCTGCACGCTGCTGGCTCTCAAAGGAAAACTCATCTAATGCTTGGCGATTAATACCCTCCATTGATGCGATAGCGTCTGCGCATAAACCCTGGTGAGATTGCGGATGGCGTTCTTGTAAACGCAAATTGCCCGTGCCAATACCCATAGGTTTAAAACCGGCTTCCATTTCTTGCTTGCTAAGCGCAGTAATCAGCGACATCATTTCGGTGCCGCCCGCAATAATTAAATCCTCAAAGCCAGATTTAAGTTGTCCAGCAGCCAGGTTTGCTGCCGTTAAGCCGCTGCCGCAGAAACGGTCTAAAGTTACACCACTGGCGGTAGCATCATATCCTGCGTCTAATGCCGCCATTCGACCCAAATCGCCACCTTGCTTACCTTTCTGAGCACTTGTACCCCAAATAACATCATCTACTTCGGCAGTATTTATATCATTTCGCTCTTGTAA
>JBFKSL010000282.1:0-6076 GCA_041626995.1 Ketobacter sp.
CTGCTCGCGCTGGAGAGCATGGTCGTGGTTTTGCAGTAGTGGCGGATGAGGTGAGAACATTGGCATCTCGAACCCAAGAATCCACTGAAGAAATTCACAGCGTGATCGATCAGCTGCAAAAAACAGCACGTATTATTTCTGAGGTTATGGCTGCCGGTCAATTGAAAGCCGAGGAAAGCGTCAAGAAAGCAGGTGATGCTGGTAATTCTTTGGGTGCGATTACTTCGCGTGTCGAAGAAATTAATGTCATGAACACGCAGATTGCTTCAGCCACAGAACAGCAGCAACAAACATCTCAGTTTATCCAAAATGCTGTAAATGAAATCAGTCAATCTGCCCAGGCAGCGGCTGATGGTTCGGCCAAAGTAGCGTCTTCAACCGAGCAGCTACAAGCAGTTACTGATCGTTTGGGTGCTGTTGCCCGTCAGTTTAAAGTCTAACTAACTTAAAGAAACGATTTGTTTCTTGCTGCCCAAAGATCCTGCGCCATCTCTATGGCGTGGGATTGATCATTTGCTTTCCCCAAAAGTTTTAGCGCAATAGCGACAGTGCTAACGGCTGCTGCTTCTCCGTATTCGTGGTTGCCTCGCCCTTTCCAAGTCTCAACAAGGTCTTTAATGTCTAAGCTATTTTCTTTTACATGGCGTTTGCTAAAAATAGCAGGCCAGGTTTCATCTGACAGCTCACCGTTGCGCACCGATTGAACCAAGCAATCTGTATCTGGGTTTCGTTCAATTTCTCCAGCTTCACCCTTGATAACGTCCACTTTTTCAAATCCTAGTGCTTGAGCTGCCACCTGGTGCACAGGCCGATAACCTGGATGAAAAATGCCTTGAATAATATGCTTTGCATCACATGGATTCAATAAACGAGACAGGGTGTGAACCGGGGAACGTAAGCCCATAACATTTCGTAGTTCGATAATGTCATGCAATTTGGGACACAAAAACTGCAACGGAAAATAAGTGAAGTTTTGGCAATTAAGCTGCTCTTCGCACTGCTGCCAATTTTGAGCTATGGGTAATCCTAATTCTTTAAGAACGTCTTCAGTGTATATGCGGTCAATCGTGTGGCCTGAGGCACCGTGTATAAAAAGACGATGCCCGTTTTCGGCCAGCAAAAATATGCTTAATAAATACCATGGTAAGTGGCGACGTTTACCAGCGTAGGATGACCAATCCAGGTCAACAGTAATTGGGTTGGGAGGGGAGAAAAATTCTTTTACCGCTTTTACAAAACCTAGAAGCTCTTCGGCGCTTTCCTCTTTCACTCTCAATAGCATTAAAAAAGCGCCCAGTTGGCTATCCAATACTTTGCCTTTCATGATCATTTGCATAGCGTCGTATGCTTCTGACTCAGTGAGTGAGCGAGAGCCTTTCTTACCTTTACCCAAAATTCTTACGTATTGTGCAAAGGGATGTTCGTGGCTGGGGGGAATGCTGGTTTTCATCATAACGCCTACAAGCAGTTGGTTGGGCGTGGTAACCCGGCGATTTTTGCAATCAGTTTGGCGGGGCTTTGTGGAAACAATTGCATTAAATAGATGCTGTTGCCTTTTTCTTCCCCTAAATGTTGCTTCACGTATTTTACCAATATTCTCATGGCAGGAGAATGCTCAAATTTTTGGTGGAATTGCTGTGTTAGGTGAATAATCTCCCAATGAGCATCGGTAAGTTGAAGGTTTTCGTTCGCTGCAAGTGCCGTGGCCACAGCAGTGTTCCATTGGCTAAGGTTTTCCAGGTAGCCTTCCTTGTCCAGAGGTATAGCATTGCCATCTACTTCAATGGTATTCATGCTTAAAACCAACTGACGGTTTTATCAAATTGGGTAACTAGCTCCACAAAGCCATTGTAATCAACGGTATTTGTGTTCTGCATTGGCGATAAGCCTCTGCTTTCAATATCTTCCGCCAGAAGGAAAATCCGAATACCTTCGGGTAAGGGTGGTATAGCTTGCGTTGAATTTGATAGCCAGTACACGCCATCTTCAATTAGCAAAATACTGTCGTTTTCTGTTGCGGCATTTAGGCACTGATTAAAGGCATTATGGCTAAAAGGAGATTTGTTTACGATATGCAGTATCATTATTCGATCCAATCAAAACGTCAGCAAGTTATCGAACTGTTGTAATAGGCTAGGCAGTTGATCACGAGCAATTAACTTACTTTCAATTACCAAGTCATGCTCTGACATACCTCGTTGCGATAGGTCATCACTGCAAACAAAAACATCAGTAATATCATATAGAGGAAACGACTCAAATACGGCGGCAGTGTGTTTTTGGCCTAGTGATGTGTTTTGGTTTTTCTTAAGTTGAAAAACGCCATCATCCAGGAACAGTACGCCCAATTTTATGCCAAATGCGGCAAACGCCAGTGTTGCATCCTGGGCTTCCTTGGTAGCCTGGCTGGAGTGGGGCGGTTTGGTATTGATTATTAGGCTTGATTTCACGGTTCTAGCCCCCAAAAGTGATTAATCGGTCGGTCTCAACGCTGGCTTCCACTAATTGGCCCAGGCCAGAGATAATAAAACCGCCAGCCAGGTTGTGGGCATGTTTCTCGTAGCGATCAGCTTCATCCTGGTTAATGATGCCGCGCCGTAAGCATGCAGACACACAAACCACTATCTCCACATTTTGATCTTTCGCAAGTGCGCTCCATTCGTCATATAGATTGATTTCGTCCTGAGGCGTTACTGCCAGGTCAGTGCCTGAAAACACCCCGTCGCCGGAAAAAAATACCCGTTTAATGCCATGGCCCTGTTCCAGGGCAGCTTTACAAAACTTTAAGGCAGAACAGTTGCTTTGGCTGCTGTAAGGGCCACAAATAACGTGAATGGCAAAAATCATGTGTTATCCATGCAAATGGTTGATTTGGGCCATAATAGGGGGCGGGGCATTGAAATCAAGAGGAAGAGAGGGAAATTAGTGTCAAATTGATTTATTAAAATCAAGCTGTTGGCGATATATTAAAAATTTTTCTTCACAGAATCATGGGTTTGGGATAGTATTTGCGCCTCTTAACGGAGGGATGGCAGAGCGGTTGAATGCACCGGTCTTGAAAACCGGCATAGGTTAATAGCCTATCCAGGGTTCGAATCCCTGTCCCTCCGCCATTTTATCTTGCTGATTTACCTGTTTATTTCCCCTGATAATTTGTGTCTTTTTTAACCCTCAAACAAGTATACCAATACTATTCCTTACGACTTTGGCATCTTAAATATTAACCTAATTCGTTGATTTTATTGTGGGCTTGGGCTCATGGGCTATACTCAAATCAACATTCGCAAAGTTTATCTTTTTATTTTTGTGCATTAAGAAAGTTTTCCAGCAAATCCGATCAATCGGTGAAACCCAGGTAGTATGGTTCGGTATTTTGTCATTGTTTTTTTGGGGCTATGCCTGCTGTTAAACCAGCAGACCGGTTTCGCGCAGCCTCCAGAAAGTCCACTTCATCCCTTGGTGATAACACCTGCAGCTGGCAGTTATTTTCTATCGAATCATAGTGAGTACATTGAAGACAGAGGCTGGAGTTTTCAACAGCTTTTGGATCAACAGTCTTCCTTGCTCTTTTTGCGTCAAAAAGGAGATTTATCTTTTGGGTATGTGAATGCAGCCTACTGGATTCGATTTCAGGTTGCGAATCAGGAGTCCATAGCAACCAATTGGGTGGTTGAGATTTCTGGGCTAGGGCGCGCTATTGATCAAGTGGACGCTTATATCCCCAATCTAGATGGTCAGTACCAAAAGCACAGCGCAGGCGATCGCATCCCATTTAATGAGCGCAGTGTTAGTCATCACGCTTTTATATTTCATTTAGCCTTACCAGCACGTGAAACAAGAACCGTTTACTTGCGTGTGAGAACCAATGGCACGTTGCAGATTCCCATAAAGCTTTGGTCTAGTCAGGAATATATTCAAGGAGAACACAGCCACCAATTGTTGGAAGGAATGTTTTTCGGTGTGTTGTTGATAATGTTGTTCTATAACGCCTTTATTTATTGGACAGTGAAAGACAACAGTTACATTTTGTATGTTTGTTATCTAGTGTGTGTTCTGGGATTTTCGTTATCCATTAAAGGTGTGGGCTTTGAATACTTGTGGCCCGCATATCCCGAATGGAATAATAAGAGCAATATGGTATTTGCCGGTTTAGGCGTTGTTTTTGTTCTTTTATTCGCGAAAAGTTTCTTGCGCACCAAACGCCATACGCCACTAGTAAATACAGGAATAAATTGTTTACTGGTTACTAGCGGTGTTTGTTTAATGGCGCTTTATTGGCTTAGCCATAGCCAAGCTGCAACGTTGTTGGCTACGCAGTATTGCTTAACCGTTTTATTCGTCTTGATTGCGGCATCTCTTGCATTAAAGCGCGGTTTTACGGCAGCACGATATTACTTGTTGGCTTGGTTAAGTATTTTTGTGTCGATTTTTCTGTGGGTACTGAATAGCTTTAATTTGTTGTCATCCTACTGGGTGGGAAGCTATCTATTTCAGATTGGCACCACACTTCAGGTTCTGTTGTTTTCATTCGCCCTGGCCGATCGTATCAGTTTGCTCCGTAAAGAGCGCGAGGCCGCATTAGAAACCAAATTGGCACAATCCAAGCGGCTCGCTTCCATGGCGGAAATGTTCGAGCGATTTGTGCCCAAGCAGTTTCTCGATCGGATTGCTCAAACAGGTATAGAGAATATTCAGTTGGGTAAAGCTGAGGCCGACATAATTTCTGTGTTGTTTGCGGATATTCGTGCTTTTACTTCTTTATCTGAAAGCCTTGAACCTCAAGAGCTACTGAATTTTCTTAATGCTTACTTGGAGCGTATTGATCAGGTCATTCACAATAATGATGGCTGTATCGATAAATTTATTGGTGATGGTGTAATGGCGATTTTTGAAAATCCAGTCACTAACAAAAGTGCCACCAGCGCGGTATCCGCTGCAGTTCAAATGCAAGAGGCTGTTCGATTGTATAACAGTCATCGAGCAAAAAGCGGCTATCAACCCATAAGCATAGGAATAGGTGTCAATACTGGCCCTGTGGTGATCGGTACAGTGGGTTCTAAAGATCGAATGGATTCCACGGTGTTGGGCGATAACGTCAACGTCGCTGCGCGCTTGCAGGATCTTACCAAAGAACTGAAAGCTAAGGTGATTATCTCCGATCAAACCCTAAAAGCCATGGGTCGTAATCATGGTTTCCATCTGAGGGAGGTAGGTGATGTGCTGGTGAGGGGGCGTAAAGAACCGGTACACATCTACGAAGTTCTCAACGCCGATTGCGAAAAAGAACGCAGCAAAAAAATGGCAACTTTGGCGAACTATCGACTGGCCTATGAAAATTTCCGCAATGGTCGTTACGCCCAAGCTCGTATCTTCTGGCAGCGTTGCCTGGATGTATACGCGGAAGATACGGTTGTTCAATATCTGTTAAGCTTATGTGATCGTGATCCCATTCCCGATGCCCGAGACAGCGCCTAATAGGGCAAACTTCTAATATTGAACCTTCCATATGTGAATTTTTTACTAAATAACACAGGGTTACCCGTTTAGCATAAGCAGCATATTTCTTATGGGGATAAAGGTGGGTGCAGACGGGGAGTGCAGCCAGACAATAATGAGTTAAAATGATAATATTAGGCGTTTGAAAAGGCGCTGGATACTGGGTGCGGGGTTTTTGAGTGATTAAAGTCTTTATAGTTGACGACCACGATTTGGTGCGAACGGGCATATCTCGAATGTTGGAAGATATTGCGGGCATCAAAGTGGTTGGACAAGCCTCCAGTGGTGAAGACGCCATTAAGAGTGTGCGTGAGCTGGAACCCGATGTCGTGCTGATGGACGCCAAAATGCCCGGCATAGGCGGGTTGGAAGCAACAAGAAAGATGTTGCGGCAGCAACCGGACATTCGAGTTATTGCTGTTACAGCTTGTGGTGAAGAACCTTTCCCATCTCGTTTTCTACAAGCCGGTGCCGCTGGTTACTTGACCAAGGGTGCGGCTATGGATGAAATGGTGAAAGCCATTCGATTAGTGCATTCTGGTCAGCGTTATATTTCCCCGGATGTGGCGCAGGAGCTGGC
>JBFKSL010000283.1:0-6070 GCA_041626995.1 Ketobacter sp.
ATTGCTATATGAATGTATGGGCAAGGCATGCAACAGAAATGCGTATTCGTAATCAAGAGGCTGATCAGGGTAACATCCGATTTTTACAGTTTCGATTTGAATCTACTAAGGACATCATAGATGCTTTAGAGAAGAAGGTTGCTGAGGCTCAACCTACAGCTAAAAATCCGCGTTCTTTGGCGTTGGTTTTATTTACCGCCATGGAGCGGTTGGCCGGTTTGAATTTTAGGGCGGTTGCAGGGAATGCCAGAACTTCACGAAAGAAGCTTAATGATGCCGTTAAAGAGATTTGGTTAATGTTACTGTTGAAAGGGCCCGTTTAGGTATCAGTTGTTCCAATCTATGACCATGATTTTTCCACTGCTGACAAGAATGTAACACCCGTTTGCGATCAGTTGAGAGTTCTTGTTGCATGCAGTAGGCAACGGTATCCCGCAAGCAGATCGCGATAAGTTCATTACCCCCATTCAAATAACTTTTCCACGCTAGTAATGCAGCATGAATTCCAGTTAGTGGGTCGGCTATGGCATCACCGACAAACTGGTATTTTCCTGTTGCTTCATACATTATTTGGCATAAGCCGGCATCTGCAGCGGTATCATCACCAAATCCAATTCGTGAGCCTTGATCTCCGTACCTGCCGTAGCCAGTTATGCTAAGCCATACCAAGCCTGGACGCGATTGGATGATTTGTTCAGCATCAATCCCTAAGTTTTTTAACGCTCTTGGTCGAGAACCTTCAATAACTATATCCGCTTGTTTCAGTAGGTTATGTAATTTGTGGATGTCAGCTTTCGATTGAAAATCGAAAACCATGGATTCCTTACCTTGGTGAAGCAAATTAAAAAACTCTGGTGATCCTCTTCGGGCACCATCCTTGCGATTATGAGCTTCAATTTTGATAACTCTGCAACCCGCGTGCTGTAATAAGTGGCTGCATAATGGGCCGGCCCACAAAGAAGATAAATCAACAACAAGAGGTGTGCGGCGTTTTGGTAAGAGCAGAACATCGCATTGCGGAGGAAAAGATTTTATTTGTGCAAGCTTATCCGGTTGAGCAGAATCTTTATCTGCTTGCGCTATGGCAAGACCAAGTTCGCGACCTTGAGTTAGCAAATTGTCTATTTTCAGGGGCTTGCAATGCTGTTCTAAAGACTTCCACTCGTGGGGTTGTACGTTGACATCATTAAGCCATGGGCCAAGCCATGCGGGTATTAATTCCCAATCGCAGTCTCTTGGCAGGTTAAGTGCGAGTATGCCATCAGCACATTGTATTAAACGGCAGCTTCCATTGGCAGAGCGTCTTGCCCCAGGGTGCAGGCCAAGTGTTGCTGCACGCTCATAAAGAAGATTTGCGCCAACCAAACCTGAATCGGAAATCCTTGCTAACCGCTTGAATTGATCAAGCGCCAGATTGGCGCTTTGCGCAAGTGGGAAGCTCGATATGGAACAGGATGACGATTTCATTCTGGTGTTACTCGTGGGCTTTTTATAATTCTATGCTTGATAAACTAACGCTACGTTAGTTATATTGCAAGGACAGTCAAGGTTACAGGTGGCCGCTTTCTGCAATGGATGACCTTTAATAAGTACGGACAAATATGTTTTTTTTGTTTGATGGCGACACTTAAATGGTTAGTATGAGTTATCTAATCAGTGAAGTTAAAACAATCTTATCTGTATATAAGTATAAAAAGGAAAAGCAATGGCAGAGTTAAGGTTTGATGGTCGCGTAGCGGTGATCACCGGTGGGGGAAGGGGGTTAGGTGCCTCCTACGCCAAGTTGCTGGCTTCTCGCGGCGCCAAGGTGGTGGTAAATGATCCTGGTGTAAGCATGACCGGCGAAGGAAATGACGCAGGTCCTGCCCAGCAAGTGGTTGACGACATAAATGCAGCCGGCGGTGAGGCAGTAGCCAACACAGAATCAGTAGCAACACATGAGGGCGGCGCATCCATTATTCAAACCGCATTAGAATCGTTCGGGCAAATTGATATCTTGATTCATAACGCAGGCAACGTAAGGCGCGCAGCACTTCGCGACATGTCTTATCAGGATTTCGAAAACGTTCTTGATGTGCATCTTCGTGGTGGATTTCATGTGGTTCGTGCAGCGTTTCCCCACATGTGTGATGCAAACTATGGTCGTATCGTTCTAACCGGTTCCATCAATGGTTTGTACGGTAATGCTGGCGTGGTTAATTACAGTGCCGCTAAGGCGGGCTTGATGGGCTTGTCAAACGTTGCAGCTATCGAGGGCGCAGAATGCGGCGTTAAGTGCAACATGATTTTGCCTGGTGCAGTGACTCGTATGGCAGAAGGTCTTGATATCAGCCAATATCCGCCAATGGATCCTGAACTGGTAGCACCGGCCGTGGCCTGGATGGCTCATGAAAACTGTAGCATCAGTGGCGAAATGTTGATTGCCATAGCGGGACGTATTGCACGTGCCTATGCAGCTGAAACAGAAGGCGTATACCGCCCTGAATGGACAATTGAGGGCGTTGCTGAGGCGATAGAAGCTATTCGTGAAACGGATAATCCCTTGCTTTTCCCTCCTGTGCCAACAGGCCATATTGATCACTTACGTTATAGCTTTGCCATGGCATCAAAAGCTTAATTCGTTTTCTTTGACGTATCCCTTCTAAGATCTTGCCCGGCTGTTGCCGGGTTTTTTTTGGTCTTGTTCTTATCTAAATATGTACGGACAAATAAACTTTATTTGGTTTGTCTGCCACTTTTCTAATGGTTAAGCTTTTCAACGCTATTGCCGCTATATATAATCAACACTGTTGATTTGAGATAACCCTAAAACAAGACCGTACAAGCGCTGGTTTGTACTCAAAAAGATAAATGAGGTTCCACCAACATGGGCGTAAAAGTTTACGAGCGAATTCTGCAGTTATTTGAAGCAGAGGGTATTAAAACAATTTTCGGCATCCCTGATCCTAATTTCGTGCACATGTTTGTGGCTGCCGAAGAGCGAGGCTGGGATGTCGTGGCTCCTCACCACGAGTTATCCGTGGGCTTTATGGCAGAAGGCTATGCTCGAATGAAGGGTACGCCTGCGCTGTGTATAGCAACCTTAGGCCCTGGTATTGCTAACGCGGCTGGTGCCATGATGTGTGCTAAAGTTGAAAACTCTCCAATTATCTTTTTGGGTGGTCAGCGTGCTCGCGTAACTGAACAACGAGTTCGCCGCGGACGTATTCAGTTCGTAAAACAAGCACCATTGTTTGAAAATTCTGTTAAATACAGCGCCAGTATCGAATACGCAGATCAAACTGATGAGATCATTCGCCACGCTCTACGAGTGAGTCAGTCGGGAACACCCGGCCCTTGTTATATCGAATACCCATCCCATGTCATACAGGAAGAGTTGGATGTGCCCGAACCACTGCCGCCTGAGGCCTATCGTTTAGTGAAGCCTGGCGCCGATGGCGATATGGTTACCAAAGCTGCAGAGCTAGTTAAGACAGCAGAAAATCCAATTCTATTGGTGGGCCACGGTGTACAAACTTCTTGTGGTGGCGAGCAAGTAAAAGCGTTAGCTGACGTTATGGCCTGTCCAGTTATTCAAACATCAGGTGGTACGGCGTTTATACCTGGGTTAGAAGATCGAACTTTCCCTTACGGTTTCTCAAAAATGGCAAACCAAGCGGTTTCTAAATCGGATCTTTGCATTGCCATTGGTACTGAGTTGGGAGAGCCCGTACATTATGGCCGTTGGCGCCATTGGGACAACAATAAAGACACCCGTAAGTGGATATATGTTGAGTTGGACGATGAGGCCATTGGCCAGAACCGTCCTATTGATGTGCCATTAGTTGGCGACTTGCGTACTGTTGTCCCTCAGCTTACCGAAGCTTTAAAAGATAGTCCTCGTCAACCCAGCGCAGATCTTGATCGGTGGATTAAGGAAGACAGACAGCGTATTGAAGATTTGGCTGCAGAGGCTGAAAGCAGAACGACAGAGAGTGGTCGTATGCATACAGCTCGTTGGGTTACTGAGGCAACGAAAGCGTTTCCAGAAAATGGCATCCACGTTCGCGATGGCGGTGGTTCAGTTATTTTTACGTGGACATACCTGCAAAGCAAGCCACATGATGTTATATGGAACCAAAATTTTGGCCATCTAGGTACTGGCCTTCCTTATGCGATTGGTGCTTCCATTGCGGATGGAGGAAAACGCCCGGTATTGTTTACCACCAGTGATTCTGCATTCTTGTTTCATGTTGGTGAATTAGAGACTGCCGCACGATTCAATTTACCAATTGTCACTGTGGTGGCGGTTGATAATCAATGGGGCTTAGAAGTTGGTGTGTATAAACGTACCTTCGGGCATGGTAAAACAAATGAACCCGGCGTACATTGGGGTAAAGATGTTCGCTTTGATAAGATTGCAGAAGGTTTGGGTTGTGTGGGTGTGTATGTTGAGCAACCTGAAGAGTTAGGTCCAGCGATTAAAGAGGCTTTTGCGAGTGGTAAGCCCACGGTTATTCATGTGCCAATTGATCCAGTTGCAAATCATGGTGGTAACGAAAATAAAGATACACCAAATTATGATGAGTTCCGCACTTGGTATGCAGAAGGTGCACAGTAATTAGTGTCTGGTTTGGCTTGCGCAAATGCGTAAGCCTTTCGGGGGAAGTGAACAGCAAGGAAGCAAAAAAGGCCACCGCTTGGTGGCCTTTTCTATTCAAGGGTACATCTTAAAAGAAGCAGCTTAGTAGTTTTTCCAGTGTGGTTTTCGTTTTTCGGAAAATGCTAGAGGGCCCTCTTGAGCATCTTCACTGTTGTAGCATAATTCTGAAGCGAACCGTGCGGCTTCTAAAGCGGCTGATCGCCCCATTTCTGTGGCAAGCATAACGGTTTCCCTTGCGGCTTTAACGGATAGGGGAGCACCGCCCAATATTTCAGTTGCGAGCTCAATGGCAGAATCCAAAAGTGACTCTGGTTCTGCCAGTCGGTTAACCAATCCTATTTCATAGGCGCGCTGTGCTGTGATGGGCTTTCCGGTTAGGAGTATTTCCATCATTATCCGTTGAGGTATCATATGAATAAGCGGTGAAGCCCAAGGTGAACTTCTTCCTACTTTAACTTCTGTTACGGCAAATTTTGCGTTGTTGCTGGCAACGCAGAGGTCGCAAGCCTGGGCGATCATCCAGCCACCGGCAAAGGCAACACCGTTTACCGCGGCGATAGTGGGTTTAGATAGCTCAATAGAGTCATAAGGGACGGGGAACATATCGCGAGGAGGAACTTTTAATTTTCGTTCTACCATTTCTTTTAAATCGCCACCAGCACAAAACGCTTTTTCACCTGCGCCAGTAAGAATTGCGACTCTTAGATGTGAATCGTTTTCAAATCGTTCCCAGGCGGAAAACAAACCTTGCCGAACTTCTTTGCTTAAGGCGTTTCGTGTTTCTGGTTGGTTAATGGTAATAATAACAATACCATCATTTCGTGGTTCAAATAATACGGCGTCAGTCATAAACGAACCTCAGTTAATAGGATTTAGGCAGCCCAAGCGCTTTCTCTGCCAGGAAATTTAGAATCATGTGAGGGCTAACTGGTGCCGTTCTTGGAATTAAAATTTCCCGCAGATAACGTTCCACGTGATATTCCTGGGCATAACCCATTCCACCTAAAGTTAACATGGCTGTGTGGCATGCTTCGAAGCCAGCTTCTGCCGCTAGATACTTGCCCGCGTTGGCTTCTAATCCGCAATCTTTGCCATTATCAAAAAGATTTGCAGCCTTCATCACCATTAGGTTTGCGGCTTCGAGCTGTGCCCAGCATTTGGCTAAAGGATGTTGAATGCCTTGGTTCATACCAATCGGCCGATCAAAAACAACTCGATCGTTGGCATAACGTGCTGCTTTTTGTAAGGCGATTCGGCCTAAACCTACAGCTTCTGCAGCCAATAATATTCGCTCTGGGTTTAAGCCATGCAATATAATTTTAAAGCCATCGCCTTCTTTGCCTATTCGATCCGATTCTGGAATCCACAGATCATTGATAAACATCATGTTGGAATCCACAGCATGACGACCCATTTTGTGAATGGTGC
>JBFKSL010000284.1:0-6054 GCA_041626995.1 Ketobacter sp.
GACTCCTATCAACCCAAAACCCAAGTAACTGTTCTGATGGAGCTGAAAATCCTGGCTAAACACGACCAGCAATCCCATTACACCTATGCTCACCGCCAACCATTTACTGGCAGAAAAACGCGGCTCATCCAGCAAATAACGGGCTAAAACAGCGGAAATCACCGGCGACAACCCAAACATAACGGAAATCATTCCCGAGGGAACAAACGTTGCACCGATATAAACGCTCATTAATCCCACAAACAAGCCAATATTGGAAAAGGCATAGATTCGAACTGCCTTACCGTGCCACGGTATCGCCACTTTCATTATGCGCGTTGCCACCCAACCAATTAAGGCCGCCATAAACATACGGCTAAACGCACCCATCACCGGGGATAAACCCTCAGAACTCCATTGAACTCCCAACGGCGTGGTAGACCAAACTAAAATAACTGCGAGATAAGCAGCTGGCACAGACATGACTTGTTCACTCCCTTTTCCTCCATGTATTAATGCAGAACCCCAAAAACCTGTGCCCATAAAAAAAGCCGCAGGTTCTGGGAACGCTGCGGCTTTTTGAAACTCAGTGTGTTGTTTTACCAATCACGCCTCCAAACCACAGCAAACCCGGCATGTTTCGCCTTGCGCCACATAATCGCGGACGCACAGACAACCGCACGGCGCTTAATAAACGCTGCGACTGGAACAAACTTAAAAATTGGGGCTGTGATTCGTGTATTCATAGCTCTAAACTATAGTTGCTGAATACAAACAGGGTCAACCGTTTTTTTAGGGAACATGAACCAATGCAAAAATATTTGGTGGGTGGAGCAGTAAGGGATCAAATCCTTGGCCTCCCAATCAAAGATCAAGACTGGGTAGTGGTTGGTGCCACACCGGATGAATTATTAGCCCAGGGCTTTCAATCTGTCGGCAAAGACTTTCCCGTGTTCCTGCACCCGAAAACAAAAGAAGAATATGCCCTGGCCCGCACCGAAAGAAAAAGCGGTAGCGGCTACACTGGCTTTGAATGTTTTTTTGGTGCTGAAGTCACCTTAGAAGATGATCTGCTACGCCGTGATTTAACCATCAATGCATTAGCCCAGGATGAGAACGGCAATATCATCGACCCCTATAACGGGCAGCAGGATATTCAAAATAAAAAACTTCGTCACGTATCAGAAGCTTTTGTTGAAGACCCACTAAGAGTCCTGCGCGTAGCGCGTTTTCTTGCCCGCTTCCATCACATGGGTTTTTCTGTGGCGGAAGAAACCAACGAACTCATGCAAAAATTAGCCAGCAGTGGCGAGCTAGAAACACTTACTCCAGAAAGGGTATGGGCAGAAACGGAAAAAGCGCTAACGGAACCCAGCCCCTGGCGATATTTTGAAGCTTTAAAAGACTGCAACGCTCTGCAGGTGGTGTTTCCAGAAATCCACGCACTGTTTGGCGTGCCACAAAGAAAGGAATACCATCCGGAAGTAGATACCGGCATTCATGTCATGATGACATTGCAGGCTGCCTGTAATTTGATTCAACAAAACACCGACTGTAATCCATATCGCACAGAGATTTTGTTTGCCTTGCTATGCCATGACCTGGGTAAAGCGCTTACACCCAAACACATACTGCCTAAACACCATGGCCATGAAGATGTGAGCGCCCATCTAACAGAAAAATTATGTGCCCGGTTAAAAACGCCCAACCACATAAAACGATTAGCGCTGTTGGTAGCCAAATACCACACCCATTGCCATCGTGCCTTTGAGCTCAAACCCAGTACCGTAATGCGAATGTTTGAATCTATGGATTTATTTCGGCGCCCTGACACCTTAACAGCATTTTTGCTAAGCTGTGAAGCTGACGCTAAGGGTCGAACCGGATTTGAAGACAGAGACTATCCGCAAGGAGAATACCTGCATGAATGCGCCCACGCAGCCCAACAAGTACAAGCCAAACCGTTAGTGGATTTAGGCTTTAGAGGCGAAGCATTGGGAGAGGAACTGCGCAAGCGTCGCATTGATGCCATTCGAAAGATAAAACAAAGTTTTGTGCAGGAATAACATCATGAGCAATAAAACCAAAAACAAAGTCGCACTAGTCACTGGCTCCGCACGTCGCATCGGTGCGTTTATCGCGGAATTTCTGCATCAGCACAACTACGACGTTATCTTGCATTATCGCAACTCCGGTGAAGAAGCCAAAAGCTTACGGGACAAACTCAATCAGGCCCGCTCGCACTCCTGCATAGCCTTGCATGCCGATCTAGCCAACCCAGAATCCTGGGAACAACTCGCAGAGCAAACCTATAGCTGGAAAAACCAGCTGGATTTACTCATCAACAATGCTTCAGCTTACTTCCCCACCGAGTTTGGTAATACAAGCCTGGAGCAATGGAATGATTTAATGTCAGGAAACGCACAAGCGCCTTTTTTTATTACGCAAAAATTATTACCGCTATTAAAGAGCAGTAATGGCTGCGTCATTAATATTTCCGATGCGCTATTGAGCAAACCCACCGCAGATTTAATCCCCTACAACATGGCCAAAACCGCATTGAACGCTTTAACAAGAGCCCTGGCAAAATCAGTAGCACCAGAAGTACGCGTTAACGCCGTCGCACCCGGCGTTATATTATGGCCAGAACAGTTTGGTGATATTGATGACCAAGAAAAGCAGTCGGTATTAGAAACGGTCCCCATGAGCAGAATGGGAACCCCAGAGGATCTAGCGAAAGCCATTTTATTTTTAGCGGAATCTGCACCCTATATTACAGGGCAAATACTTGCAGTGGATGGCGGCAGAAGTTTATAGCATAGGCATAAGTTATGAATAACTTACCCCTAGTAGGCATTAGCAGCTGCCTTATGGGCAACAAGGTTCGCTATGATGGTAAAGACAAGTTTAACCAGACCGCAATAAAACTCGTAGCACCCTATGTAAACTTATTGCCGCTGTGCCCCGAAAGCATGGCAGGGCTGGGAATACCTCGGCCACCAGTTAACTTGGTACAGACTCATCAAGGCATTCAAGCACTGGGTCGGAAAAATACTTCACTAAACGCCACAAATAAGATCACCAACATGGCCTTAGTGATCGCCAACACTTACCCCAACTTAAAGGGCTTTATTTGCCAAAGCCGCTCACCCAGCTGCGGCTATCACACCACGCCGATTTACACTGCCGAGAAAAATGAAATCATTACCCATGAAGGGAGTGGTCTGTTTATTAACACGCTTAAAAATTTATTACCCGATTTAGTTATATTGAATGAGAATGAACTGAACGAAGCCAACGCAAAAACATTTCTCGAACAGGTTTTAAATTAGGAAAAGTCGTAACGCCAAAGCTTTTGAGATGCTTTATCAAAATCCAGCCATAACTGCTGGTAAGTCATATTGAGTTCAGGGTGAAGCTCACTACCCGCCACCTCAGACAAAGGCAGCAATACAAATGCATTTTTTACGATCTCATCACGGGGCAATTGCACATCATCGATTACGCCCTGCGCATCACCGTAAGTAAGGATATCAATATCCAACGTGCGTGGGCTGAATTTTGGACCACCACGAACGCGCCCATTATCATCCTCTATACATTTGATGCGGCTCTGCAATTCCCCCACAGCTAATTCCGTATCCATACCCACCACCAAATTCAAAAAGTGATCGCCATCAAAACCAATGGATTCACTTTCATAAATAGGTGACACAACCAGCTCACCAAACTGACCCGCCAACGCCACCAGCCCGGCTTTAATGTGTTTTTCCCGTTCGATGTTACTGCCCAGGCTTAAATACACTCGCACCATTAAGGCTTTTCCCCACGCTCAATTAACACGCCCACATCTTTTGCACCGCGTAATGCACCGGGCTTACATAAGCGTAACTTTAGCCAAGGCACTGAAAATTCCTGGCGCACAATCTCACAGATGTGCTCAGCCATGGTTTCCACCAGCTTGAATTCGCTTTGCTCCACAAACTGCACAATACGCTCACCCACCGCACCATAATCCAAGGCATGCTCAATACTGTCGCTGTCAGCGGCCTGGCGGATATCCCACGCCATTTCAATATCCAGGCAAACGGTTTGCTTGATTGCCCGCTCCCAATCGAAAATACCGATCACGGTTTGTATTTTTAGATCACGTATAAAAACAATATCCATCACTGCTGCCCTTGCCTGCTAATGGGATGCAATCTACCAACTCGCCGCGTCAGATACAACGGCTAGACACCGCTCAGCCCTCTTGAGCCTATCCGCCTTTGGTGAAACAATGCAGGAAACCATTTTTTCAGGAGTCGAGTTGGAAAGCTTACTGGCCATTGTGCTTTGGATCTTTTCCTATCTATTGGGATCGGTGTCTACCGCTATTTTGGTATGCAAACTTTTCCGCCTGCCCGACCCCCGCTCTACCGGCTCCCACAACCCTGGCGCGACTAATGTATTACGGGTAGGAAACAAATTCGCAGCAGCCCTCACCTTGGCTGGCGATATCGCCAAGGGCATAGTGCCCATCATTATTGCCCGCGAGCTACAGATGCCCGAAAGCATTGCGGCTTTGTGTGGGTTTTGCGCATTTTTAGGCCACCTTTATCCGGTGTATTTCGATTTTCAGGGTGGAAAAGGGGTAGCCACCGCTCTGGGCGTACTCGCGATATTGCATTGGCCGTCGATGATTGTGGTAGGAGGGATTTGGTTACTGGTGGCATACAGCACCCATATCAGCTCAATGGCATCCATTACCAGCTTTTTCCTGGCACCATGGATTATCTTAATGTCAAAGGCGGAGCTGTTTTATCCCGTTTTGGTGCTTTCACTCATGTTGCTATTTCGGCATCGAAGCAACATCGCGCAGCTGATCAAGGGCGATGAAAAACCCATTGATGAGCCAAATCACACCAAGAGCGACCCGGAAAACTAACCTGCCAACTCGGATAAGGGCCAACGTGCCCTTACCTGCACTTTCAAATTTGATTCAACACCGGCCAGCATGCGTTGATAACCGGCAAAAGCAATCATGGCACCATTATCGGTGCAGTAACGCAATTGCGGATAAAACACTTCCGCTCCCAGCTTCTTAACCATCTCACCCAACTGCTCTCGCAGGTGAAGATTGGCACTAACACCACCCGCCATCACCAAACGCTTAGCGCCTGTTTGCTTCAGCGCTCTTTTGCACTTAATTAAGAGGGTATCCACCACAGCATCTTGAAACGCCCAAGCGATATCAGCGACATCCTGCTCGGTTAAGCCTTGGATGCTATTTACGCAGTCATCTTTGGTGTTCAGGGTGAAAGTTTTTAAACCGCTAAAACTAAAATCCAAGCCGGGGCGATCGGTCATGGGGCGCGGGAAACGAAAACGGCTAGCGTCACCCTTTAATGCGGCTTCCGCAATACGAGGGCCTCCGGGATAACCAAGCCCTAGCATTTTGGCCGTCTTATCAAAAGCCTCACCAGCAGCATCATCTACCGACTCACCCAAAATCTCATAGTCGCCAATGGCTTTAACATTCACCAATTGGGTGTGGCCGCCACTCACCAACAAAGCCACAAAAGGCGCCTGCGGTGCCGGAGTTTCCAGCAAGGGCGCCAGCAAATGCCCTTCCATATGATGCACAGGAACAGAAGGCACGCCCCAGGCATAGGCCAGGCTTTTCGCCACAGAAGCCCCCACCATCAACGCTCCCACCAAGCCGGGGCCAGAGGTATAAGCCACCGCATCAATATTTGACGGAAGGCATTTCCCCTCGCTCATAACCTGCTCAACCAGGGGCAATAACTTACGTACATGGTCGCGCGAGGCCAGCTCCGGCACCACGCCACCGTATTCCGCATGGAGTACCACTTGACTGTATAAAGCATCGGCCACAATGCCTTGCTCGCTATCATAAATAGCCACGCCGGTTTCATCGCAGGAGGTTTCAATACCTAAAATTCGCACGATTTCTGTCTATTTCCTATTCAAAATGGGCCATTTGGGTCATTGAGCAGGCAGTTTACCCCTTAGTTTCCCTCAAATCGACGTCTATTCAGTCAAGCCTTTGCATTTAACGATCAATGCCATTAA
>JBFKSL010000285.1:0-6046 GCA_041626995.1 Ketobacter sp.
AAAGAGCCATTGGTAACACGATTTATTGCTTCCGAGCTATATCGGAATCATTACTTTTCCATAGATCGAGCCAGAAATGATTTTGGCTATAAGCCTCTAATCGATTTTACACAAGCACAAGAAAAAACCCTGGCCTATGTACGTAACCAGGGTTTATGAAAAGTTGAATTAATTAATTAGTTGACGCAAGCGCTGTAACAAAACCTCTTCATCCAGCGGCTTGGTGATCAGGTCGGTTACTCCAGACGCCAGTATATCGGCGTCTTCACCTTTAATGGCGTGGGCAGTGAGTGCGATGATTGGTAGATCGGAATATTTTTCTTCCGCCCTTAAACGGCGAGTCACCTCTTTACCGTCCATACCGGGCAAAGAAATATCCATCAATACCACATCGAAAGATTCTGTTTGCATTTTTTCCAGGCAATCTTCACCGGTTCCCACACAGGTAACGGAATAATCCTCATCTTCCAGTATCCAGGTAACCAGTTTCATATTATCCGGATTGTCTTCAACCACTAACACCTTGTTTCCCATAACTTCTTATCCGGTTTATTGTGTTCTTTTAAGTTTAGCTGCTTTTATGGGTAATTCGCGCTGCAGTCAAATTAATGCTAATCAATTGATAATTCTAACCTTTACGCCATTTCCAACCAAATATCTTTGGCCCAGTGCCAAATACTGGCCCATTCCTGGTCGGTGAATTCGCCATCCTGCCAAAGCCGAATTTCCCCATATTCATCAATGCAATAGTAACTACCCGCCACTTGGCAGACAGGGATGTATTCACGTGGCAAACCATCATGCCAAGCCTGGGCAGCCATTTCGGGCAAATAAGTGTGAGAGCTGGGGTCGGTTACCGTTGCTGGCTCTATTTTTCCATACACCACGTCGCCCACTTCCAGTAAAAACGTTTTGTAATCATCGGGCAGATGAATCAGGATCTGCTCTTGCACATCCACCAGATCATCCACTTCTGGCAACCGTAGTGGAACCGGAATGGGCTCGTTATGTTCACGTAGCATTTCAATGACATCTTCCATCTTATACCTCGCCGTATTGGTCGGCATTGCCTAACCAGCGTTTAATGAGTCGTTCCGCCGTATGGGGATCTTTTTGCAGCAAAGTTTGCGCAATGTGTTTACTGTCTTCCAGTAGAGATTCATCTCGTAATAAATCCGCAATACGAAAATTCATCTCACCGGTCTGCCGAGTACCCAAAACTTCCCCTGGGCCACGCAATTGTAAATCTTTTTCCGCTATTAAAAAGCCATCGTTGGTTTGGCGCATGATTTCCAGGCGTTCTCTGCCCTGCTTAGACAGCGGCTGCATATAAAGCAGCACACAAAAACTTTCAGTAGTGCCGCGGCCCACTCGGCCTCGCAGTTGGTGTAATTGCGCCAAACCTAAACGCTCTGGATTTTCAATAATCATGACACTGGCATTGGGCACATTCACGCCCACTTCGATAACGGTTGTGGCCACCAGCACTTGCAGATCACCTTTTTTAAACTGATCCATAATGTCGGCTTTTTCTGCGGCTTTTAAGCGGCCATGCACCAAACCGATTTTTAACTCTGGTAAAAACGCTTGCAGTTGTTGCGCGGTATCTTCCGCCGCCTGACACTGAAGCACTTCCGATTCTTCAATCAACGTGCACACCCAATACACTTGCCGCCCTTCCTGGCACGCATTGCGCACCCGGGCGATCACCTCAGGGCGGCGCTGACTTTCGATCACCACAGTTTTTACCGGCGTTCTGCCCGGTGGTAATTCATCAATAATGGAGGTATCCAAATCCGCATAGGCACTCATGGCAAGCGTACGGGGAATGGGTGTTGCCGTCATAATTAATTGATGGGGAACGATGCCGCTGGCTTCGCCTTTTTGTTTTAGCGCTAAACGTTGATGTACGCCAAAACGGTGTTGTTCATCGATAACCACCAAGGCTAGATTTCGGTAATTCACCTCTTGTTGAAACAGTGCATGCGTGCCTACTACCATAGCGGCGCTGCCGGTTTCAATTAAGCCTAGTTGCTGGTTACGCTTGCTGCCTTTTAACTTTCCAGATAACCAGGCTACGCGAACCCCTAACGGCTCAAACCATTCTAAAAAGGCATGATAATGTTGTTCCGCTAGAATTTCCGTGGGCGCCATCATAGCAACCTGATAGCCAGCGTCGATTGCCAAAGCCGCAGCCCGAGCTGCCACCAAAGTTTTACCTGCACCCACGTCACCCTGCACCAACCGCAACATGGGATGCTGCTGCTTAAGATCTTCACACAACTCCTGATGAACCCGTTGCTGCGCTCCTGTGGGTGAAAATTCTAATCGTTGCAGCAACTGCTGTTCTAACGAGGATTCAGGCGCAATTGAAACCGCATTTTGTTGTTTCACTCTTTGTCGCAGCTTTAACAAACTCAAGTGATGCGCTGTGAGTTCTTCCAACGCCAAACGCTGTTGTGCCTTATGTGAACCATCTAATAATGCCTGTACCGGCGCATCCGGTGGTGGCCTGTGCACATAGCTTAATGCTTCTGTTAACGACGGCCATTGGGCATTGTGCATTGCCTCAACTGGTAATAACTCGGCTATGGTTTGCGCCTTACCCAACATTCGCAACACCTGATCTGTTAATTTACGTAAGGTAGGCTGTTGAATGCCTTCCGTTGCCGGGTAAACCGCAGTTAACACTGCGTCCACGGGCACATCCACGTTTTCTAAAATTCGATACTCGGGATGAGCCATTTCTTTTCCCAAACCCGTCATACGCACTTCACCGTAGCAACGCACGATAGCACCAGGTTGAAAATGATTTTTTTGGCTGTTGGAAAAGTGAAAAAAGCGCAAATGCAATTGGCCAGTGCCATCTTCAATGCGGCAAATCAGACTACGGCGCTTTCGAATTACCACATCGGCCATCAATACCCGACCTTGAATCAACACCTCGCTGCCTTCCCGAGTCGCTCCAATAGGCACTAACCGAGTTCGATCCTGATAACGAAACGGCAGATGAAACAACACATCCTGCAAGGTATGAATGCCCAAGCGTGCCAGTTTTTCTGCTTGGGCAGCCCCCACACCTTTTAATTGCGTCACCGGTGTGGAAGCAAAAAAATCGGGCGTTACGGTTTGCATGTTGAAAATGCTTCCTAAAGCTTCGCAGCACCCTGCAATGGGCAACTGGTAATGGCCTGCACTAATGCATCAATCGCTTTAGGCCGGGAAAAGCGTTTGCGCCATACCACCGATACACGGCGATAGGGTGTTTTACCGGCGAACGGACGCTCTACAATGGTATCGGCATCATATATGTGTTGATTGGAAGAGGAGCTCGGCAAAATGGTGATGCCCAAACCGGATGCTACCATATGTCGCAATGTCTCTAACGAGGTGCCTTGAGGCAAGCTAGTATCGTCTGGTTGTTTTAATATTCCAGGGCAAGCATTGAGTACCTGATCACGAAAACAATGGCCCTCTCCCAGCAATAAAATATTTTCTTTTTCTAATTGCTTACGGGTAATTTTTTCTTGCTTAGCCAACGGATGTTGGGCTGGAATCAACACTTCAAAAGGCTCGTCGTACACATCCTGAATTTCCACTTCCGCTTCTTCAAATGGCAGTGAAATAATAATGGCATCCACTTCGCCATTACGCAGTTTTTGTCGCAGCACGGCTGTGTAGTTCTCTTCCAGAATTAGGGGCATCTCTGGCGCAATGGGTTTAATATTGCGAATCAAATGGGGGAACAGATAAGGGCCGACAGTAAAAATAGCACCCACTCTTAAGGGCAGGTTGAGTTGGCCTTTGCCTTCCATTGCCAGTTGCTTTACCAGTTCCGCTTCTTCCAGCACTTTGCGTGCTTGCGCCACAATGCGCTCACCTACCATAGTGACACGAACATCGGAGCGGTTGCGTTCAAAGATGGCCACATCCAATTCGTCTTCCAACTTCTTGATGGCCACACTAAGTGTGGGCTGACTAACGAAACAACGCTCGGCGGCACGGCGAAAATGCCTTTCCTGGGCCAGGGTCACAATGTATTTCAGTTCGGTGAGAGTCATGCCGAAGAACCTTCCTATGCAAATTTGCTTTCCGCAACGATAGCATAAACTGATTATTGTAAAAAGTTCTTAATAGTTTAACTATCAAACTACTTCTAGAAAAGAGAACTGGCCAAACGCGCCAATAAATCAGCAGAATTAGAACAATATCCGCTCAACACCATAGGATCTCAGCCTCATAGGGATAAACTAAAATAAAGATATCTCTTTTTTTGCAGAGGATGACCCATGGCTACCAGCTTACAAGAACTAAAGCAGCAGGTTATTTCCCAGGCACAAGTGATTCCTTCGCTCTATGGCGAGGTGGATTTTAGTCAGGTGCCGGAGCGATTTACCGATGATCCCAATATTGAAAGTGCCATGCCGAGCCGCTTTGCCCGCAAATATCGCCTCAATATTCTGCAAGACAAGGAACGTATCGAGCGAGCAAAGGCTTACACCATGCTAGGAGACACAGTGGCAGACGCCTACGCTGCCCTCATGCCTCAGTACGGTTTTCGTCGTTTGATCAACATGTTACAAATGGCCTGTGACAAAGGCTTGGACTCCGTACCCAACCCACCGACTGAACTGGTGAACTTTATCCATGAAATGGAAACCATCCCGGACTGGTTGGATATGGAGTTGGTGGAAAAAGGCGCTCGCTATACGCGTGTTCATATGGCGCTACTGGTACCCTTTGCCATTCGTGGTACTTTTATTGCCACCTTTATGAATAAGTATTCCGGTTTGCCCATGGCGTTAACCGGTGCCTTATCATCAGAAGCGTCGGTGCAGAGGGTGAACGAAACCGCCAGCTTTTTTACCACCGCCAGTTTACCCCATGCGTTGACCCGTTATGGTGTAGGTTTTAAAGCGGCTGCCATGGTGCGGCTGATGCATTCCATGGTGCGCTTTAACTTACTCAAACGCTCAGACAAATGGGACGTAAAAACCTTTGGTATTCCCATTCCACAGGTAGACCAAATGCCTGCTGGGACAATCCCTTCCTTCCTGATGGCGTTTAATCTTATTCGTCGTAAGCGCAAGCATTTTAATAAGCGAGAGCGAGCAATCGTAGAACTATGTCGTTATCAAAGTTATCTACTTGGCCTACCGGAAGATTTATTGCCCGCCACGCCTCGGGAAATATTCGACACCATGCTCACTTATGCAGGCACCTTGCGGGACGGTTATGACGATAAAACCTGTGGAGAATTAGTGCGCTCCACCATGGCCGGTTACCGCCCCAAAGACCACAGTCTGCGCAGCCAAATTTACAACGCCTGTGAACGCAGCTTTGCTAAAGTATTTTTCAAACAAGCATTCTTAATGGGCAACGATAAACCATTAGCAAAAATGATGGGGGTAGAAGCCTCCCCCGTAGATTACGCTCTGTTTATGTTGGTGCAAATGTATGTGATGCCGCAAATGCTGGCGCACCGTGTTGCGATTGATATCCCCTTTGTGAACCAACTGGCGGATCGATATTTGATTGATATCATCAATAAACTGTTGGTGGGTTATGGCCACCCGGAATACACCACCGACGTGGCCAAATACACTCACAACCGCAACGGCACTGAAGATGCGGCAGAGATAGACTGGCAACAACAAGCGGCTAACTGAATTCAGCCGCTTGTGATTCCGGTGCATCCGCCTGGGAATGATTTGGTTTTAATTGAAACGCGGGAATCACCGCAGGCTGCTGGCTCATATGCTGGTGATAGCGTGCAAACCAAGCTTTTTTCATGCGATAAAAGGGGATGGTGGGATACAGGTGATGCACCAAATGCCAATTTTGATAGGCCATCAACGGATCGAGCAGCCACTCCCAACCTCTGCGAATTAACGTGGCCTGATAAGGCGCATCACGGTGATACACATCGTGAGGCACATGGGTAAGGTACATAAAAACATAACAAATCAGCCACAGGGTTACCCTGTTTGGAATGAACCACAATACCAACATTTCAATGGGAAAGTAGTAAAACAACACCACCAGA
>JBFKSL010000286.1:0-6024 GCA_041626995.1 Ketobacter sp.
AACACAGTGCCGATACCCAAGGCCACCTGTTAACCGCTGGAGCCGGTGATGTAGAAAAAGGCTATGCCCGTTATCGCGGAGGGCATGAATTCGATAGCGGCGCCTTCCGCTATTACGCCCAATACCGCAAGCAAGATGAATCTATCGATGCGGTAACCGGTGAAGATGCCAGGGACGATTACGAAACCCTATCCGCCGGCTTTCGTACAGATTGGCAAAGTGCAAACCAAGATCGCTTTACTCTGCAAGGCGACTACATGGAGGCAGACAAGAACAACAACATCTCCCTGCACCCCTATGTAGAACAACAAGTTCCAAACGTGCGCGAGGATATTGGTTCAGAAAACGCGAACATGCTATTCCGCTGGCAACACCCCTATGCCGGTGGCAACTCCCACGTTCTGCAAACCTATGTGGACTGGGCGGATCGCAACGAAAGCACCTATCGCTATGAACGCACTACAATCGACATCGATTACCAATTCAACCACCTTAAAAACAACTGGCATCAATTAACCTGGGGGTTTAGTTATCGCTGGATCACCGATGATTATGAAGGCACATACGCCTTTGACCTGCTAGAAGATGAATTGGAATACGATCAGGCTACCGCATTTATTCAGGATGAGTTTTTTATCACTGACAACTTGACTGCCATCCTTGGAGTAAAGCTGGAGAATACCGAATTTACGGATTTTGAGTATCAGCCTACAGCGCGAATACTTTGGAATTCCAGTGATGAGTTGACACTTTGGGGAGCGGTTTCTCGGGCTATTAGAACACCATCCCGAGGTGGTAGAAGCATCCTAATTCATGGACAGATTCCTGAATCAATTCAGAATGCTGCAAAACTCGCCATACAAGATGCTTACGGATTTCCACCGTCTGTAGGAACAGTATTTGGTGAACTTGCCGGATCTGAAGACTTTACTGAAGAAACAATGATCGCCTATGAAACAGGTGCACGCTATCAGATTACGCCTGATTTATTTATCGATGCGGCAGCCTATTATCATGATTACAGCCATCTGAGAACGTTTGAGCTGGATATAGAAAACCCAGTATCCCCGGTGGAAACAGATTTCGCCACCTACTACGTTGCCACCGCAAACTTCTATTACGACAACGAAGCCGAAGGCCACGCTGAAGGCTTCGAACTGGCCGCCAACTGGAATGTACTCAACAGCTGGCAAATGAAACTCTCTTACACCTACCAAAACTTTATCGCAGAATCCTACGACAGCGGAAGCGCCACTGGTGCCTCAGAGTTCGCTGACCAATCCCCGCAGAATCAAGCCATGCTGCGCTCCTGGCACGAACTAGGACCAAACTGGGAGCTGGACTGGACCTTAAAATACTACGACGAACTGCCAGACAACCAAATCGAAGAATACACTGATATGGATATACGCGTCGGCTATCTGGCCCACCCGCAACTGGACATCGCCCTGGTAGGCAAGAACCTGTTTGATTCTCCTCGCGTGGAATTTGAAGACACCATCCAAGGCCCCTACCGAACAGAGATGCGCCGCTCAGTTTACTTACAGTTCACCTGGCGCTCAGAGTAAACAAAATCACAAAAAGTGTTGGTGACATAAACAATGCACTGCACTTGAATTAATACCCTTCACAGCCATCAACAACCCCTGATAACATCTTGCGCAGCAACGACTACGCTTAAAAGCAAATAATCATATAGTTGCAAGAACATTTGACTACAGGGATACACACTATGAAGAAAGCACTGGTTACCGGCGCCGCTGGTTTTATCGGTTCACACGTCGTTCATCAACTGACGGAAAAAGGCGTGCAGGTGCGCGCAGCAGTCTTACCTAACGAACCCACCTTCAACATCGACAAATACAACCCAGAAATCGTTCGCGGTGATATGCTCGACAAAGAATACGTTAACCAATGCCTGGACGGCATCGACACCGTATTCCATTTAGCCGCCGTTTACGCCACCTGGCTACCGGACTGGAAACCCCTGTGGGAAGTCAATATGCAAGGCAGCCGTAACATACTGTGGGCCTGCAAAAATTCCAAAACGGTTAAAAAAGTGGTGTACACCAGCTCTCTGTCGGCTATCGGTTTATTGCCTGGAAAAGCATCTTCCAACGAAACCACCCCCTTTAACCAATATGACCAACTGCCCTACATTCTGTCAAAATATCTAAGCCAGCAAGAAGCCCTGGGCTTTGCTGAAAACGGACTGGATTTAACCGTGGTAAACCCCGCCTTCCCCTTCGGCCCTGGCGATGTTGCCCCTACCCCTACAGGGGGAATCATTTTACAAACGATCGAGGGCGGCGCCCGTTTCTCCATACCCGGAGGCTTTAACGTGGTAGATGTACGCGATGTAGCCACCGGCCATATACTGGCAGCAGAAAAAGGCCGCCAAGGTGAAATCTACATTTTGGGTAATGAAAACTTTACTGGTGAAGAATTCACCAAAGTGTGTGCGGAAATTCTGGGCAAGAAAGAAAAGGTAATTCCTCTACCCGCTATATTAGTGGAAGGCGGCGCACTTATTTCCCAAATCGTGGCCGACCACATCACCCACGACAAACCCCTTCTTAACCTGAAAGAAGTGGAATACACCGCGCAATATGCCTTTATGGATTGCAGCAAAGCACGCAAAGAGCTGGGCTACCAACCACGTGATGCTCGCATCTCACTACGTGACTCCATTGCCTGGTTTCAGAGCAGCGAGTTCAGCCATCGACCTCAAAAGCAAGCGCCCACAAAAGCAGCCGCCCATTAAGTCAGCCGTTAATTCATAGCTTTCCTGCGCAACTTTTGTATGATGCCCTCTTATACTAATAGGAGGGCAACACCCATGTTTGAAGACCTACTGCCGAAAGAGGCTTCTCAAGAACTGATAATGGAATGGGCCGTTAACATTGGCTTGGCCATTATTGTCTTTATTGTTGGTAAGTTTGTTGCCAACATCATCGTTAAAATCGCCAAACACGCTTTAGAAAAAGGCGGCATGGATGCCCTGCTAGTAAACTTCGTTACCTCCATTTTACGCTGGGTAATGATGCTGTTTGTCATCATCGCCGCTCTGGAACAACTGGGTGTGGACACCACCTCGCTGGTTGCCTTACTGGGTGCCGCCGGTATCGCAGTAGGTTTGGCCCTAAAAGATTCCCTGCAAAACTTCGCCTCTGGTGTAATGCTCATTGTGTTCCGCCCCTTCAAAAATGGTGATTTTGTAGAAGCTGGTGGCGTTACCGGCGTGGTTGAACACATTGGCATATTCACCACCATTATGCGCACAGGTGATAACAAAGAAGTAATCGTGCCCAATGGACAAGTCTATGGTGGCACCATTACCAACTTCTCTGCACGAGAAACTCGCCGAGTGGACATGGTGTTTGGTATTGCCTACGATGCGGATATTCGTGAAGCGAAGAAAATTCTGGAAAAAATCATTTCTGAAGATGAGCGTGTATTACAAGATCCCGCACCGGTTATAGCGGTCGCTGAACTCGCGGATTCATCAGTGAACTTTATAGTTCGCCCTTGGGTAAAGTCAGGGGATTACTGGAATGTTCTATGGGATACTAACGAAAAAGTGAAATATGCCTTCGACGATGCATCGATCGGCATCCCATTCCCACAAATGGAACTACACGTAAACAAAAACGACTGAATAAAAAAAAGGGTGTAGTTGTTAAGCTACACCCCTTTTTTCTTAATCGACTAACTGAACGTTTTCAGCCTGAGGACCTTTCTGGCCTTGAGTCACAGTAAACTGAACTCGCTGACCTTCTGCTAACGTTTTAAAACCTGAACCGGAAATTGCGCTAAAATGGACAAAGACATCGAGGCCGTTATCCTGCTCAATGAACCCAAAACCTTTTGACTCATTGAACCACTTCACTTTGCCACTTGAGGGATTTGACATATTTTGTACCTTGGCTTCTCTATATTCTTTCTTAACGGGTTAATTAGTAACGCAATTACACGGTGGTAAAAAACGCCTACCTCCTCGATTATATCCAGCCCCTAATCCCCGTCAACGGTATTTACTTCCAAACTTACACAAGTCAACCCCAAACCATTGGAGTGCTCAGCTTACGCTCAATAATGGGGCACAAATATGAACCTTGTGTTGCAACAACAGGCAAATACCCTCTCCCAAAAAAAGACGGGTGCTCAATATAGGTTGGCTTCAATATTTCGAAGCGACTACAAACGATAAGTACTCTTCAAATATTTCACAATATCGTCAGACTCAAACAAATCAACGCCGGTGTTAGGGTCGATCAAATACGGCACCTGCACATTGCCATGCTGTGCGAAAAATTCAGAGCGTTTGGTATTGGGCAAAGGCTTATACTCACCCAAATGCAAACGAAAATTCGCTGGCCCTACGTCTGCTCTTTGTTGCTTACCAATATTGATCAAGCGGTACGGTAGTTGCAGCTCGCACAGAAGCTCACGTACCAAACGGGAGTACGGGCTAGACTCAAAGCTATAAAGAATAAGGGGTTTTTCAGCTGGTTTTGAAGGAATCGCCTCCAAACCATGACTTCCCCTCACCACAGTAGCGGCCTTGGACAACGCCAAATTTCGAGGCGTGCTCCGCAAACGTTCAGGCATAGCTTTACCGGCATAGGTTTGAAATAAATATTCCACGATATTGTCGCTATCCCGCAACCTTTCCCCGGTATTTTCGTCCAATAAAAACGGTACATCAGCAACGCCCGAGACAGCCTTCAGCTGCTCATGAAATCGCTCACCGCCGAGAGGCACAGGAATAATGTTTACATCCAAATTCAACTCTGTAATGGCTTCGCGCACCATCCGGCAGCGAGCACAACCTTCGCGATCGTATAAAGTAATTTCCTGCTGTGGTTGCTTTACCTTCCTACTGGCACTGGACCCCTTCCAGCCCGCTAAGGTTGAAGCCAATACAGAAGTAGTAACATCCTTCGCACGGTTAACATTGATTCCCAACATCGTATACCTCTATCAGAAACTGATTAAAATAAAAGCAGCCGCGAGTATGGGGAGTATATACAGTGAATACAAGAGCCAACTTCGCCAGCCGAATTAATACACCTATAAAATCACGTTTACAAATAAAAACAGACAAATAGACAACTTACAAGCTAGTGTAAACCCAAGCCAGCTCCCAGAGGTCACGGAGAGACAGATGACATCGCCATCCAATGCTGTTGTTGATTATCGACTAGCCCACCGGCTGTCGCGTCGACATGATATTGCCTTTTTAAAGTCCGTTGTCACCAGTGCAGAAATGGAACACGTGCTGCTATCGAAAGATATAAAACACTGGCTGGACAAACAGAACTGCCACCCATTTGATATCATTAGCAAGTTGCATGTTCTACTTGAGTTGGAAAAACAAGAAAACAAGCGCCACTTCGGTTTTCAATTTCGCGGCCAGGCCATGGCCTTTCAGATTGTTTATATCGATCAGACTGCCTGGAACAAACGCATCTATCGTGAACGCCGCACCGGGGAAAACTGCCGTAAAGTTCAGCGCATGCTGCATATGTATTTGTTTGATGAGATTCATGCGTCAAAATCTCAAAGGCTTCAGATTGTGAAAGAGATGCTATTGGATCACTCGGTTACGGATGAGTATGCATAAAGACTAGCCGACAGAAGGCTGCAAATGTACCCCCAGAAATACCCCCAAAATTTTGAGCTGTCAAGAAACAACCGGGGACCTAGAGAGACCAAGAATGCTGATTTTACGGGGCTTTGAGAGAGTTTTGAGACTAGATGGGACGTTCTGAAATGGGCTACTGGCGGTCAGGGAGGGATTCGAACCCTCGATACGCTATGAACGTATACACGCTTTCCAGGCGTGCTCCTTCAACCACTCGGACACCTGACCGTACTCGCCTCGACGAGAGGCGCGTAAGATAATGGTTTTGTTCTCAAATTTCAATGGGAATCGCGCATCAAGGGCGATATTCCACAATATCGTCAAGTGGCTGCCATTCTGCGGATTTGGGCTCACCGTCAGCCGTACCTATATAAAGG
>JBFKSL010000287.1:0-5977 GCA_041626995.1 Ketobacter sp.
ACGTACGCCATACAGCATATCCCAAAAAAACCACGAGCTAACCAGCCCCCAACCGAGCTTAGAGGAGAAATGATCCGGATCTAATTCAGGCTCATTGGCAAATCGATGATGACGCATATGCATCAAGCGAAACAAATGCATGGAGGCATAGGGTGTTAAGGCATTCACCACAAATATTCCAAACACATCATTGAGGCGATTATTATAAAATACCGCACGATGCAAGCTGTCATGCGCAGGGCTAAATAGATAGTAACCCGCTACACAATTTATCAAGCACCCCAACCAAAGTGAAATTTGATCTGTAATACCCAAATAAATCACATAGTAAAAAGTGGCAATGCAAACCAGCGCCATAATCACCGTTGGCCAAGCCACCGCAGGCTTTTTCTTTAAAGATTGAAATAATGCCTCATCATCTTGCTGTGGCGGTAAAGTCTCATTGGCAAACATGAACAGCCCCCTTTTTAACAATTGCCCTGAAAACACTTTTTTAATCAATTTAACCGACGTACACTGCATCAAACAATAACATCAATCAACTTTTCATTAGCTGATAACGACAGTAATTTGTTAAGCGATCATCATGGCAAACATATTAATAGCCGGCTGCGGCAAACTGGGCTTGCAATTAGGACAAACATTATCGCAAGCAGATCATAAGGTTACGGGTATTCGCCGTAGTCAAATTCATGCTACGTTCCCGTTGCTTCAGTTGGATTTGAGTACCGCTATTGATAAAGCCGCTTTGCCCCAACAAATTGACTACGTAGTATATAGCGTTACTCCATCGGAGCGCAGCGACGATGGATACAAGCAAGCCTATGTAGATTGCCTCAACAACTTATTGGTAGCGTTAAAGGAAAAATCCGTTAAACGCTTTTTTTACATTTCCAGCACCGCCGTTTATCACCAGGACGATGGTAGCTGGGTAGACGAACGCAGCCCTACCAACCCCACCGCGTTTAATGGTGTTCGTGTGCTGGAAGGGGAAAAGCTAGCACAGGCATCAAACCATGATACAACCATTTTGCGTTTTGGGGGCATCTACGGACGTAGCCGATCTTGGCTGCTAAGTAAAGTATTAGCCGGCTGTGACATGCAGGTGAACCCACCAAAGTATACCAACAGAATTCACGAACAAGACTGTATAGGCGTAATCGCATTTCTGATAAATTTGTGTGAACAAGGCGAGCCATTAAAGGATTGTTATCTTGCAGTTGATGATGAGCCCGCCAGCGAGGAGGCAATCTATAGCTGGCTGGCGCAACAACTTCAAGCCCGAACCCCTACTGCTATTAACCCGAGCAATAACGCAAAACAAAATAAGCGTTGTCGCAATGCGCTTATCAAGGAAGCTGGCTACGTTTTCCAATTCAAGAACTTTCGCTTGGGTTATCTGCCTCAGATTCAGGCCCGGCAACAGGCAAACACACGCTAAAGCAGCTACCAACGCCCTTCTCACTCTCTACGCTGATTAATCCTTTATGCAAAGACACGATCTCTTTTGAAATCGATAAGCCTAAACCGGTACCCCCTCCACCGGTTACCATGGCACTGCCACTGAGCTGAGTAAATTTGGTAAACAACAAAACCATTTCTTCCTTAGCAATACCAATGCCAGTATCTCGAACTTCAATAGTCACTGCAGGCTGGCCTTCCAATAGGGAGGAAAAAATACGGCATGAGACCTCGCCAACTTTTGTGAATTTAATTGCATTGGATAGCAGATTAATGATCACCTGCTTAAGTCGCAATGCATCACCATTTATCATGCCAGACCATTCGATCTGAGCGGTCAGTTTTATTCCCCTCTGCTCTGCCTGGGGTTTAAAGTTTTTTAAACACTCCTCTAAAATCGCCAACAAATCCACCTCTTCAACTACCAGCTCCAGTTTTCCTTCTTCAATCTTGGAAAAATCCAAAACCTGATTAATTAGATTAAGAAGGTGCACTGCATTGGAATCTATGATATCCATAGATTCATTAATGCGATCTGTTTGATTGCGTTCAAAATATTTTTTTACCCGTCGATTAAACCCAATAATGGAATTTAGCGGTGTTCTTAGCTCATGAGACATACTTGCTAGGAATTTACTTTTTGCTTTATTCGCGGCTTCTGCTGCTTTGCTGGCAATTTCCAATTGCATATTGCGCTGATCCAATTCTTGCGTCCGAATGGCCACCCGCGCCTCCAGCTCTTCATTAAGTTGTTTTAGATCTTTTTCTTTTCTGTGCAGAACATCCACCATTAAAAAAACATCTTTTGATAGTGTTGCGATTTCATCACTGCCGGTTATTTGATGGTGTGGAACCGGCTTACCTAACCGGATCGATTCAGTTACTTCACTCAACTTGGCGATGGGCCTTGATATTCGATAACCAAGCCAATAGGAGGTCATCACCAACAGAAATAATACGCTTACGGACAAACCCGCCAAAAATACCCGAACTTTATTAACTGTTTCAGCCACAATATTTTTTGGCACAAAAAGCCCTAACACATATCCACTAGGCTCCACCTTATGGAATAATAGATACTGCCCCTCACTCTCGTCTTTAGCTGGAAGCTCTATGTAACCTTTGGATTGACTCAAAATGGTGTTGGCGTGTCTTTTCAAATCAAAATCTTTCTCATCCCACAGACTGACCCGCACTGCGACCTTTTCTCCAAAATCATTAAGCAAAACATTGCCCTGTTTATCTTTTTTATAGTGCACCACCTTGTCAGGATTCCAGTGATACCAGTAATAACCGCTGGGCGACAACAAAAAAAACTGTGCTCCAGCGCCCACTTTATTTTCAAATTTCTCTTTCATCATTGAGATGCGTGATTCAATATTTTTCCAGGGCAACCCCCCGCCCAGCATTCCAACTACTTGGTTATCACGTACAATAGAACTGGCTACCACGATTTGTTTTACTTCTGTGGTGTATGAAATCATGGGTTCAGATACTGTAGTAACTTTTATATGATTGGCATTCTTTCCTACGGTGTTTTGCCAGTAGTCGCGCTTTTCGATCGAGCGTTTTTTTGCATTAGGATCTTTATCATCAAAAGTTCTTAACCATTGCTGATGGGGATTTCCGCCAGAGGTATTGTTAAAATGGCCAGCTGGGTGCCCAACAATAAACTTTTCGTACACAGGATCTAAGCGCTGTAACTCTTCAATCAAAAACGGCCGCATAGCTGAAAAATCCATAGATTTCACATTGGACGATTCGCTTAAAGCGGCCACTTCTGCCATTCGAATAGCGAAAAAAGATGATAGGTTGCTTGCTTCGTTTTCTAAAACCAAGCTTAGGGATTCAATGCTGTCTTGTAGCTTTAGTTGCGCAAATTTCACAACCGAGAATATTACCAAGAGAAGCAGGGGTATTGCCGCTGCCGTAATCACCCCCATGGTAATTTTATTCCTTAGCTTCATGCTTACTGCATCCCTTCATACCGATTAATAAAGTGTAGTAAAAATACCCTACTATATGACATAAATATGTTTCGTTTGGTCATTGTACCTACTGCTGCTGTTGGTAAGCTGAAATAGTAACCATAAAGATGTATTCGTGAGATTACCTAAATGACTGATTATCGTGAAGAAGCTACTGCTCCACAAACTAATATTGATGAGTTCCGCAAGGTTGTTACCAGCCGCCGTTCCGTGCGTCGCTTTACCGATGACCCGGTTCCCCAGGAGGTGGTGGATGACTGCCTGGATCTTGCCATGCTGGCCCCCAACTCGTCCAACTTGCAGCCGTGGGAATTTTACGTAGTGACCAATAACGAGGTAAAAGCGCAATTAGCCCACGCTTGCTTGGGCCAAAATGCTGCCACCACCGCACAGGTTTTGATTCCCATTATTGCCCGCTCTAATACCTGGAAGAAAAACAGCTTACGCAATTTGGATTACTGGCCAGAAGAAACCATGCCCAAGATCATCAAAACCTATTATTCAAAAGTGGCTTTGTTTCATTACAACCCAGGGCCATTAGGCAGTTTGGGCTTAGCCAAAAAAGCACTGGGCTTGGTGGCAGGTTTAAAACGGGCTGTGCCACGCGGCCCTTATGGCATTAACGAAATGAAAACCTGGGCGGTGAAATCCACGGCTTTAGCTGCGGAAAATATGATGCTGGCCTTTCGCGCCCACGGCTATGACACTTGCCCTATGGAAGGCTTTGATGAACGTCGTGTACGAAAAATTCTTAATTTACCCAATGATGCTATTGTTACTATGATTTTGGGTGTGGGTAAGCGTGCCGAAAACGGAATATATCATCGCCGCTACCGATTCCCCCGCGATGAGTTCATTCACTATATAAAGTAGGTAAAGCGGTCTGTTGCTTGACTTTTCTGGCCCGTAAGCCAAGCTTAAATATTGATCAAAACCTGCGACAGCAAGAAGCGTTTTATGGAAAAAATCGCTACAAAATATGGAGTTAACGCTCTAATGGCGTTATTACTGTCTAGCGCCGCTTGATGAACGAACACACCTCCCTTGGCGTCATCAGTGAACGTTATCTTTCCATGCTTACGGATATTAAAACTATTGATGTGATACGGGGGCCAGGGTCCAGCACTTATGGTCCTGGTGCCATCGCCGGCGTCATTAATATCACCACGTTTAACGGCACCGACTTCGATGGCCAGCAGGCTTATGTTCGCGCAGGCGCCATAGAAGAATTCTACGCTGCCGAATATAAATTGGGCACGCAATTTGATAGCGGTGGTGCATTTTTCCTTTACTATGGCGTCGATAAATATCGCGGTGCCAGCGGCGATGATGCTGAAATGCAATTTAGTCTGGATTTTACCAACAGCAGTACCGGGCAACAGGTAAACGCCTACCAACCGGTACCATTTGAAGTAAGCAACTACCGCGAATCTCATCGTGAACAGCTTCGTCATAAATTGCATATGGATTATCGTCACAACGATTTTTCCACTTGGTTACGCTATACCAAAGGGGGTTCCTCTCGCGACCTTTCCTTAGCTTCCTATTCCAGCCGCGATCCGGATGAGTTAACCGATGAAAGCTTCGGTTATCAACAAGCTACTCTTACTCTTGATTACAACCCCGAGCTTTCCCAAACGGTAAAACTGGATGGCCGTATTAGTTACAATGTGTTGGATATTGAATACGGCACACGTAATTATCGAGAAGATGAAGTGATGACCCGCCTACTGGCGCACTTTCAACCTTATGAAACACACAAGCTATCCGGTGGATTTGAATATTCAGATGCACTCTCCCCGTTTTGCAGCCATCTCCACCCCCAAGCAACAGGATCAGTATAAACTTCTGCTAAACCGTTCCACTCGACGCGCCGACGATGACAACTTGCGTGAATACTATTTACTTACCGGGAATAAGAATGGCCGTACTGAGTCAATGGATGCCGTTGAACTGAATTGGGAACATCAATGGCACAATAAACACCGCAGCAGCGTGAGCCTATTTTTTAACGATTATGATTTAGTTGGATGGGACGGTAGCGCCCAGCAAATCAACCGCATTGGCAACTTAAAAACGCTGGGATTGGAATTAGAAGGTCATCTTAAGTTTGAGCGCCAGTCCTTATCGATTTTATATTGCTATGTTGCCGAAGAAGATTTTACCCTAGCAGAAGCAGGTGTCAGACAGTTCATTAGTGCATCGGTTTACGGGTATGGTAGTGATTTGGCCAACTGGGCAAAACACACCTTAAAATTCATTTATCTAACACAAATGAATAAACACTGGGAGTATTTTTCTTCCTTAAGAATGCTAATGGATTTGAGCGGCTCGGAGGCCATGGCAGATTACAACCTAATTGAGAACAACAACAGCGTTTCCAGCTTACCCCGCGCTCGCATTCTCGTTAGAGTGGAAACTATAGTCAGCTTACAGCTCTAAACGAAATCCAACTGCTGCACTCCAACTATCAAAGTATTCGTGCTTCACCAAACTTTCAGCCCCCATAAAGAACATTAAGCCGCCAC
>JBFKSL010000288.1:0-5976 GCA_041626995.1 Ketobacter sp.
CCGGCGATACCGTGAGGTGATGCTAACCGAACAGGCATATGGAAAATTTCTTCCGCCAGCTCTACCGCTCCTTCCATTTTGGAAGAACCACCGGTAAGCACGATACCCGCAGCGATCAAATCTTCGTAGCCGGAACGACGCAGCTCAGCTTGTACCAGTGAAAACAGTTCGTCATAACGGGGCTCGACTACTTCGGCCAGCGCTTGACGGGTCAGTTCACGAGGCGGGCGATCACCAACGCTAGCCACTTTAATCGTTTCATCGGGGCCTGCCAGTTGCGTTAAGCAGCAGGCGTACTTGATTTTGATATCGTTGGCGTGTTCCGTAGGAGTGCGTAAAGCCATGGCAATATCATTAGTCACTTGATCGCCAGCGATGGGAATCACTGCTGTATGGCGAATAGATCCTTCAGTGAACACAGCAATATCTGTGGTGCCACCACCAATATCCACCATGCACACGCCCAGTTCTTTCTCGTCATCAGTTAGAACCGCATAAGCAGACGCCAGTTGCTCCAATATAATGTCTTCCACTTCCAGACCGCAGCGCTTAACACAACGCTCAATATTTTGAGCAGCATTCACCGCACAAGTCACCAGATGTACTTTCGATTCCAAACGCACACCGGACATGCCCATGGGCTCTTTTATGCCTTCCTGAGAATCGATAATGTATTCCTGAGGCAAAATGTGCAGCACTTTTTGATCTGCCGGAATGGGAACGGCTTGTGCAGCATCAATTACTCGCTCCAGATCCGCGCGATTCACTTCGCGATCTTTTATTGCCACAATGCCATGACTATTGAGGCTACGAATATGATTACCAGCAATGCCGACGTAAACAGAATGAATTTGGCAGCCCGCCATCAGCTCAGCTTCTTCCACTGCTCGCTGGATGGATTGCACGGTGGATTCAATATCCACTACTACGCCCTTTTTTAGGCCTCGAGATGGACAGGAGCCGATTCCGATCACTTCAACCTGACCGCCCCCTTTGAGTTTTCCTACTATGGCCACCACTTTGGTGGTGCCAATATCAAGACCTACTATCATTTGGCTACCTGCATTTTTTACAACTCCGCCGGCCCCTTCTTGTGTACTGACCAGGTGGGAGTCCCCCATTCCAAACATGTTACGCAGCGTTTGTGTCACCATCGTTCTTCTTCCACTTGATTGCCAGCCCGTTTTCGTATCGCAAATCGATTTTGAGCAGCTGTTGCTTTTGTTGTTCGCTGAAAAGGGGGTACAGTGCAGTTAAACGTTTCAGTTTATCCAAACTGTTTTTTTCATCGATCACAAGAACCAGCCCGTTATCAAGTTGCGCGTTCCATGAGACCCGGTCTGCCAATTGCAACGTTACTACTGATAGACCAATCTCGCTTAAAATTTTTTGCATTTTTGTGTAGCGTTCGGCAATTACAGCAGCTTGTTCTTCTCTGCCTATAAAAGTAGGCAAGTTTGCCTTGGGCTGCACGTTTTCTGCTAAAAAAATTTCACCTTTTGTACTTAAAAAATGTTTTTTTCCCCAATTCGCCACCGGAATGCGTTCTTGTAGCTCCACCACTAGCGTATTGGGCCATTCTTTTTTCGCATCGGCGTAATCAATCCAGGTTAAAGATTCTGCCGTTTCTTTTAATTTATCCAAATCAACTGTGAAAAAATTTTCACTTACGTAAGGCGTTAAGGCAGCCTTAAGAACTGACCTGTCTACGTTATTCAGTTCCCCAACAATTTGAATTTTTTGTATGGGATAACGATCAAACCACTTATTTAATAGCAACTGCCCAAACCACAACGCAACAAACAGAGCAAAACAGGCTACTAAGGCGCTAATTAGGCGCACAGAATCCTGGTTTTTTAAAACCCAACCCGATACGCCTTGCCCTTTTGCTTCTGCGGCCTGCCTTCTAGCCATTTCTATCGCTCTGTGTGCTTTGTAAAATCACTTCTACCAGCTGTTCAAAGGAGTAACCCTGAGCTTTTGCCGCCATGGGAACCAAACTATGATCGGTCATGCCTGGCACGGTATTCACTTCCAACAACCAAAAATTACCCGCTTCATCCATCATAGAATCCACTCTCCCCCAGCCTTCACAACCAACCGCTTGAAAAGCCTGTAGGCTTAATGCTTTTAGTTGGGCTTCCTGTTGCTCGGACAAACCACAAGGAATCAAATACTCGGTGCTATTAGACTGATATTTAGCATCAAAGTCGTAAAATTCATTGGGTGTTTTTAACCGAATAACCGGTAATGCCTCACCATTGAGAATGGTGCATGTAAACTCAGGGCCATCTACCCAAGTCTCCAATAGAATCTCTTCATCGTGTTCTTGCGCCTTTTCAAAGGCTGCAAGCAATTCTGTCTCATTACTTGCTCTTGACATGCCAATGCTGGAGCCTTCGTGAGGAGGCTTCACCATAACGGAACCGCCCAGCGCATTAATCACGCCTTTTATTTGTTCGCGACTTTTTATGGCCTGAAACTTTGGTGTCGGCAATCCCATGCCGGCCCAAATATATTTGGTTTTCAGCTTGTCCATGGCGATAGCGGATGCTGCCACACCACTACCGGTATATGGAATATTTAATGCCTGAAGGATGGCTTGAATAACACCATCTTCTCCACCGCGGCCATGCAAAGCGATAAATGCGGCGTCAATATTTTGAAGCTGATTAAATAAATTTTCGTCAAAGCGCACGTCAATGCCCACCACATCAGCGCCCAGATTTTCTAATGCCGATAAAACAGCATTACCACTGCGCAATGAAATGGCTCGCTCTGCGGAATTGCCACCGAATAACACTCCGATTTTTCCAAATTTCGACAGCGATTTACTCATACCAGTTTACTTACACCTCTTTCAATTGGCTGGCAGCCAATTTTGCTGATATTGCTCCAACATTACCGGCACCCTGCGTAATTAACACGTCGCCCGGTTTTAATACATCTTTTAGAATTTGCGGCAAGCTTTGTATGTCATCAATAAAGATAGGATCTACTGCACCTCGTTGACGAATGCTTCGGCTTAAGCTTCGGCTGTCAGCTCCTGCTATGGCATCTTCGCCGGCGGAATACACTTCCAACAAAACAAGTAAATCCAGCTCCGATAACACACTCACAAAATCTTCGTATAAATCACGGGTACGGCTGTAACGATGGGGCTGATACACCATCACAATTCGACGATCTGGCCAAGCTCCCCGAGCTGCTTTTAGGGTGGCAGCTACTTCCGTGGGGTGATGTCCATAATCGTCCACTAATGTAACCACACCATCCTGCACGGGATAATCTCCGCACATCTGAAAACGGCGGCCTACACCCTGGAATTTTTGTAGTGCTTTTACGATGGCTTTATCTTCAATACCCTCATCAGTGGCCACCGCAATAGCCGCCAATGCATTCAGCACGTTATGATGACCAGGGATATTTAAGTCCACTTTCATTACACCGGGCTTATCTTTACGAATTACATCAAAATGGGAACGGGTGCCTTCCATTTCTATATTTTCCGCTCGCACATCAGCCTCTTCGGATACGCCGTAGGTAACAATGGGACGAGACACCCGAGGTAGAAGCTCTTGAATAACTGGATCATCCCCACACATAACAGCCAAACCATAGAAAGGCAGGTTATGCAGAAACTGAATAAAGGTATCCGTCAACCGATTGAAATCACCGCCATAGGTCGCCATATGATCCGCTTCTATATTGGTAACAATCGAAATCATTGGCTGCAGGTGCAGAAATGAAGCATCGCTTTCATCTGCTTCAGCGACAAAATAGCGACTATCACCCAGACGTGCATTGGTACCCGCGCTGTTTAGTAATCCGCCGATCACAAAAGTGGGGTCTAACCCACCCTCTGCCAATATGGAAGCAATCAAGCTGGTAGTCGTGGTTTTTCCGTGAGTACCCGCTACAGCAATCCCGTGACGATAACGCATCAGTTCGCCCAGCATTTCCGCACGAGGCACAACAGGAATACGCGCTTCCATGGCGGCAGACACTTCAGGGTTATCCACTTTCACAGCTGAAGACACGACAACCACACTGGCTTGAGAAACATTACTGGCATGGTGGCCAATAAAAACTTTTGCACCCAAGCGTTCTAATCGCTGCGTGGTTAAACCAGACTTAATATCACTACCAGTAATGTTATAGCCTTGGTTTAGCAGCACCTCGGCAATACCACACATACCTGCACCGCCGATTCCAACAAAATGGATAGTGCGGATGCGACGCATCTCTGGAATTTCGATCATACGAGCAATGCTTTTAGTTGTGTCCATTGGCCACCTCTATACATCGCTGTACTAACTTTTCTGTTGCGTGGGTCATGGCAAGTGCTCGCGCTTTTACCGCCATGTCTGCCAATACAGCCCTATCACTTAACTGCTTGTTTATAAGGTTTGCCAAATATATGTCACTCAATTCACGTTGCTGCACCAACACCGCAGCACCTGTGTTACTTAAATACTCGCCATTACGAGTTTGATGATCATCAACCGCATGGGGATATGGCACCAATAATGAAGCAACCCCTGCCGCGGCCAGCTCACTTACGGTTAGCGCGCCTGAACGACAAATCACTAGATCGGCCCAGGCATAGGACTGTGCCATATCATCTATAAATGGAATCACTTCTGCTTTCACATCCGCCTCTTTATAACAGGCAGCAGCGGCAGCAAGGTTTTTATCTCCAGCTTGGTGACGCACTTCGAATTGAACCATGTTTCTAAGCTTGGCCAGCGCTTTGGGCACCACTTCGTTCAGTGCTACCGCACCCTGGCTACCACCCAGCACTAACACTCGAAGCGCACCTTCGCGAGAAGCATAACGTCGTGCTGGATGCTCCAGCTCTGCAATTTCTTGTCGTACCGGATTGCCCGTTGTTTCAACCTTTTCCCCTAGAGGAAATGCCCCAGGAAAAGCTTGAAACACTTTAGTAGCAACACGAGCTAAAAGCTTATTGGTAAATCCAGCAACAGCATTTTGTTCATGCACAAATACCGGCTTACCGCTCAGCCAAATAGCAACTCCCGTAGGACCAGTTACAAAACCACCCATCCCCAATACAAGGTCTGGTTTAAATTGACGGGCAATGCTCATTACATTCCACACGGCTTTGGCAATTTTTAAGGGCGCCCATATCAAGCGCGCAACACCTTGGCCTCGTACTCCGGATACGTCCACATAATCAATATCAATGTTGTTAGCAGGCACCACTTTCGCTTCAATACCTTGCTTTGTGCCTATCCATCGCACTTGAATGCCTTTTTCCTGAAACGCTTTTGCTGCAGCCAAGGCAGGAAACACGTGCCCGCCAGTGCCACCTGCTGTTACCAAAACTCTTTGCACCTTCTTGCTCACGTTGCTGCTCATAGTATTGGCTCCCTTCTAACAGGAGGCTTTTTCGCAGCCGCTTTCTTGCGTTTCGGCCTAGCAGGGGCCGGTTCATCTACTTGATTTTCATAATCTGCACGCATAATTAATGCAAGCAGCACGCAAATGATCATCAAACTACTACCGCCATAACTCATCAATGGCAAGGTTAACCCTTTGGTGGGCAACAAACCGCTGCTAACACCAATATTAGTAAGCGCCTGCAGGCCAATCATCACGCTTAACCCATAAACGAGATAAGCATTAAACAACTTACCCCGCCGCTCAGCATTTCGGCCAATGTTCATCGCCGTAATCACCAATGCGGCAAAAAGCATAACCACAACAAGGTTTCCAAAAAAGCCAAATTCTTCTGCCAATATGGCAAACACAAAATCGGTGTGAGCCTCAGGAAGGAAAAATAATTTTTGGATACTGTTACCCAAACCAACCCCAAACCACTCACCTCGACCGAATGCGATGAGACTTTGCACCAATTGATAACCTGTAGAGTATTGCTCTGCCCAGGGGTCGATATAACCGCTGATTCGATCCATACGATACTTGGATGAAAGCACCAGCGCCGAGGCTAGG
>JBFKSL010000289.1:0-5893 GCA_041626995.1 Ketobacter sp.
CGGCAAAGACATCCCAAGCGATATCTACGTTGCTATTGAAATTCCTGCCAACAGCTCTCCTATCAAATACGAAATCGACAAAGACAGCGATTGTGTATTTGTTGACCGTTTCATGGCTACCCCAATGTTCTACCCAGCCAACTACGGTTATGTTCCCAACTCTTTGGGCGAAGATGGCGACCCTCTGGACGTATTGGTAGTAACACCTTATCCAGTAGTGCCTGGCTCCGTTATCCGTGCCCGTCCGGTTGGCGTTCTGAACATGTCTGACGAAGCCGGTTCCGATGCTAAGATCCTGGCTGTTCCACACGACAAGCTAACTGCTCTTTACAAAGATGTTAAAGAATACTCTGATCTGCCAGAATTGCTGATCAAGCAAATCGAACACTTCTTTGAGAACTATAAAGATCTTGAGCCTGGCAAATGGGTGAAAGTTGATGGCTGGGCTGGCTCTGAAGAAGCCAAAGCTGCTATTCAAAAAGCAGTAGATGCTGTTGCTAAGTAATTAAAATTTGCACCCATCTTATTCGCTCATCCATGAGGGAATAAGATGGGTTACTTTACATCGAATACAATATTGCGCTAAAAGTTCAAGACCTGTTTCACTTGCTCGTTAACGGCACTTGAAGACACGTAGCCAATCACATTTGGGTTAGTCGCCACCAGTTCCACAACTTCTCTCTCATTTTCTACTTCTTTTGCGGGAACCGCCTTACCAGAAAACACTAACATTGCCCAATAGGTTCGAAGCTGGCTGTCGGTTTTTTCGAGTATCTTCGAATGGAATGCATCTCTTTTATCACTGGGCGGCTTAATGCTCACAGGAAGCGCCTGTTTTCCATTACTGAAGGTTTTTTGTTTAACAAGGAAAATACGTTTTACTTCCTCAGAATCAAACGCAGCCTCATTACTAGGGTGAACAATAACCGAATACTCCTGAGCACTAACAGCCAATGGCATCAACATTAATATAGCCAAAACCAACTTATTAATAAGCTTACTTTTCATGGGTATTCCCTCCTTAGAATATGAAATCCAATGCTATTGAAAGTGCTTCCGTGCGATACTCGCCTGCATCTACAGGGCCAACAAGAGTATCGCCACCGTCGGTTTCATAATGCTGATTGGCATACTCAAATTTGAGGCTGGTGTTCATGGCAAAATCCCAACGCACACCTAACGTGTGGGTTTGCCGCTCCTCAACACCTTTGAAATAAGAATAAGTATAATGTGGTGTCCAATCTCCTATGCGATAAGCAATGGAACCATACGCACTATCTTCTTCATCTTCATTGCCTTCATTATCGATATTTGTGTATTCACTACGCCAAATAAAGTTCCCCCAATCAGCCATAAACGCAGCAGACTGAAAGGTTATGCCATGTTTAAAAGGCTCTGGTGATACCTGTATAAGCCCAAATGGGGTATCAACGATAAACGGTAGAATCTCAATACCCAGTTGCAAAGTATGGTGCACAAGCCTAAAACGAAGCCAATCATATTCGAGCAATAAATTAATGCCCTGGCTTTTCGTAATATCCGCCACAACATCACCGGCATCATCTTTCTCGGCGCCATACCAAATCTGTGTAGAAAGGCCAACGCTTCCAAAGTAATGGGTATTCCTAACGTTGACACCGGTTAAGGTGGAAACTGGGATACTGTATAAGTCAGTGGGTGGACGAATCCAATGGTAAGCAAACCCCGTGTCCAAAAAATCAGAATAAAAATACAAGGGCAACCGGTAGCGGCCTGCTGTTACCTTGGTTTCCGGATTCAATTGGTACTCCACATAGGCCCACTCAATGGCAGCTTCATAATGCTGTGCTCCTTTAGCGGTGATCTGAACAACGGCATTAATTTGCTCATTAACCTGAGCAATCGCCCTCACGGCGACCATGCTTTCTTGATCAAAACGGATTTCACCATCGTAAACCCCACCGGAAACAGGATCAGCCACAAAAGGCTCATCATCGTTTCCAAGTAAAGTTCCTATAGCAGCCGTACCGAAACCGGTAAACTGAATATCGTTGGCATAAAGTGGTGTTAGATGAAGTAATAACAAAAGAGAACAAAGGAAGGCGTATATTCGACATGCTCGCATAACTCGCTCCTTGAGGCATCGATGCAGATTTAACAGGTTCCTAAATAACTTGCTTATAGCAACCTAAAGATAGAACGAAATTTGTGCATATCAAATGAGTGGAGAGGCTATGCGCAACATTTATTTCATCATGGTTCGAAATCCCAACCACTTGCTCACCATCAACTGCAATGTCTCCATATCAATTGGCTTTTGTATAAAATCGTTCATCCCAGCTTTAAAACACTTTTGCATGTCTTCCCCAGTATCTGATCCGGTCAACGCCACGATCGGCACCTGGCGGGCATTTTCCTGCTTGCGAATATTTCTGGTTGCGGAAAAGCCATCCATATTAGGCATAATACAATCCATAAAAATCAGGTCAAAATGCTGCTGTTGGCAAAGCTCACAAGCCTGAAGCCCATCTTCTGCCGTTTCAACGTTAAAACCCCGACGTATCAGCATTTTTCTAACCAACATTCTGTTAATAGCATCATCGTCTACTACTAAAATATGGGCAAACTCACTGGGTTCCGCTACCTGAATGGGCTTGAGCTTGCTGATATCAGACTGCTCCAACACCTGTGATTTCGCCATCGGCAGCTCAATGGTTAATGAAAAAGTTGAACCTTTACCTAATACGCTTTGCACAAAGATATCACCGCACATTAACCCCGCCAGCTGCTTGCAAATAGCAAGCCCCAGACCAGTGCCACCATAGGACCGAGTAATAGCGGTATCGGCCTGCTCATAGGCGGTAAATAATGTTTCAATACGACCAGGAGCAATACCAATTCCAGTGTCGATGATATCAAACTGGAGTTTACAATTAGGCTCATCTAATGCTTGCGCAGACACCCTAAGCTTCACAAACCCGCTATCTGTAAACTTAATGGAATTGCTCAGCAAATTATGCAAAAGCTGCTTAATTCGTACTGGATCGCCCAATACCCATTCAGGAACATTGCTAGCAATTTCTGTTTCAAAACTCACTCCATTCTTCAACTGCATCTTGAGCAGCTTACTGGTATCTTCAATCAACTCAGTTAAACGTAGTGGAATAATATCTAATTGAATTTTGCCGGCTTCCGCTTTCGATAAATCCAAAATATCATTCACCAATGCCAGCAAATGATTACCCGACTGTTGAATTAGCGATACTTGCTCTTGTTGCTCTTGATTCAAAGGCGAAATATTAAGTAACTGACAAAACCCCAAGATACCATTCAGTGGCGCGCGAAAATCATGGCTGATTTGAGCAAAAAACAAGGTTTTGGATTTGTTCACCGCCTTGGCAACTTCTTGTTCTTTAATCGCCTGCCGGGCGGAGACAATATTCTTATAATTACGCAAAGCGGAAACCAAAGCCGTTACCAATTTAACATTATCCAGCTCTGTTTTGGTTCGATAGTCATTAATGCCATACTCTAAAATTACTTGCATCTCTGGCGCATACCCAGGCTGACCAGTTCGCAACACAATCTGAAGTTCATTATTTTGCAACGTATCGCGAATGTAGCGCACCAAATCCAAACCGGCATGATCAGTTTCCATTACCACATCAACAAAAGCCATGGCAAAATCATTATGCTCATGCAAAACGTCAACTGCCTCTTTATAGGAGGCTGCCGTAAAAATTTGAATCCCTCTGCCTTCATAACTAAAAGATGCAAATACTAAGCGAGTAACTGCAATCACATCATCGTCGTCATCCACCACCAAAATCTTCCATTTATTTTGGTTAGGATTCTGTTTTCTTTCGTCATCTAACGAAAACAACATATCATCGGACTGATTGGTTTTCGGCAGTGTCATGAGGCACCTACCGTTTTCAATTTAGGCTTATTCCCATAGTGATCGGGAAAACGTATAAAAAAGTGCACACCAGGCTCTTGTTTATCCCTCAGGTACACGTTACCACCCAAAACCTGAGTAACCAGGTTATAAAGTATGTGTGTCCCTAACCCGCTTCCACCTTTATGGCGAGCAGATGTAACAAAGGGGTCAAAGATGGTTTCTTTCATGGACTCTGGTATACCTTTACCGTTATCCTCGTAATCCAACGTGACAAATCCATTGTCCTGTTGAACCCTAATAGTAATAACTCCATCCTCCATACCTTCAAAGCCATGAATGAGAGAATTCATAATCAAATTGGTGATGATTTGTGATATTGCACCTGGCGAGGTTTCCACCGTTAGCGACTCAGGAATATCCAATTCCACCTTGTGCTTGGTGCGTTTTAATTTTGGCTTTAACGAAAGCAAAACACTTTCAATATATTCTTTGATATTAAATTCACGCACATCTTCGTTAGACTGATCAACCGCCACCATTTTAAAACTTTTCACAAGTTCGGCTGCCCGTTCGAGGTTCTTATTGATCATCACCGTACCTTCAGACAGCTCATCAACAAACCCGGAGAAATCCGATTTAGTTAAAACCCCAGAACCAAACTTCTCACTCATGGTACGAGAGCTTTGATTTAAATGTGAGGAGGCAGTAATGGCTACACCAATTGGCGTATTAATCTCGTGAGCAACACCTGCCACCAAACTACCTAGAGAGGCCATTTTCTCTTGCTCAACCAATTTGGTTTGTGTTTCTTTTAAGTCGTGAACCGTTCTTTCCAGAATGGACATGCTATTTTCAAGTTCAATAGTACGTTCTTCTACTTTTTTCTCGAGACCCAAATTCAACTGCACGATTTCATTTTCTTTTGCTTTCCGTGCAGCATCATAATCTTCGATAACATCTAACATTCGATTAAACGAGACAATCAAGTCTCCAACTTCATCCTCTGATTTCCTCACTGCCCTTCTGCTGTAGTCTTTGGTATCAGCTATTTCACGGGTAACTGCATTCAACTCTGCGATAGGACGGATAATATTTCTACGCGCAGCAAATGCCAGATAAATAGCGATTAATGCAGAACACCCTCCTGCCACACCAACATACATCGTTGTTGTCTGTATTTGCTTCTTAATTTCATTTAATGAAGAAATTATTTTTAGATACCCTATAACTTCACCATCAGAAAAAATTGGAGATACGGTTTCTAAATAATTACTTGAAATCATAACCTCCATATCAGGATGAGAAGGCTTGTGAAAGACACGACTTAGCTCCTCATTTCCATAATGAGCAAACAATAAAAAGCTATCAGGCGTACCCTCCATAACATAAATCGCAGCCAGTTCCACATCTTTTGATTCCTCCAAAAGATTTAAAATGGTAGTGGCCATATCATTGCGATCAAACTCTATAGCTGGCCCAATCATATTGCTGATCATGGCTGTTTGTGTGCGCGCCTGATTGATTGCAATGGATTTCAATTGATTAGCAGAGTTCAAAAACATGGGCACTGCCACCATCAAAACTGACAGCGCGGACACTGCCACGATAAAAAAGAATATTTTTTGCCCAAAATTGAGATTCAGCATGCGATCACCTCAACCTGGATACCGAGAGCAAGGAAGAACGCACTTTAAACTGTGCACGCTCCAGCTCCGCTTTATTGACATAAATAACCATGCGCTTGTTTTCAAGCTCCAGCTCGATCAGAGCACCATCTCCAGAACCCGCTTTGGGAGAAGACACCCAAATAATGGAATGCACGCCGTCATTCATTTTTCGAGCAGCAGGTATTACTTCTTTACCAATATTTCGATTGATATACACCATATGACATTCCCCTTGGATACTTTCGGGTTTTGCCACACTTGATATATGTGCAACTGAAATCTTTTGGTTTTTTATGGTCTTACTGCCAACTTTTTCCTGTAACAATTCAAACAGCGCTTTGTCATC
>JBFKSL010000290.1:0-5889 GCA_041626995.1 Ketobacter sp.
ATGCCCATTTCACCGCCAATGTACAAATCCATTTGTTTTTCATGAGCGCGAGCGGCAGATTCTTTACCGATGGATAAAGTTTGCCTCCACTGCGCGTCGGTCATAGCGCTGGCATGCAAAAAGTTTTCGGTTTGTTGGGCAACTGGCTGATGTATTACACCAGGCAACTCTTCAGGTGCAGCATGGGTGCCGGTATTTACCACTTCGAGTTCAGCTTGAATCTGTTTGGCTAGTACACTAATGGCAGCACCGCCGTTAACAAAGTTACGCTGCATTTCCACCGTTACGGCTTGGGGAAAGGCCGATATGCCTTCAGCCGTTATGCCATGATCACCGGCAAATATGCTAATAAAAGTCTTATTTAAGGTTGGCTTTTCTTTCCCTTGGATAGCAGCCAGTTGAATGGCTATGGCTTCCAGTTTGCCCAGTGAGCCTGGTGGTTTGGTTAACTGATTTTGTCGGTCAGTTGCTTGTTGCAGATGTTCTTGAGAGGGCTGCGGGGCAGCGTGTTGCCACCAATCATGTGCTGTTGTCATAAAATTTACTGCTTTAAAATGTGGGGTAGGCCAGCTACTACAAAAGTGACTCTGTTTGCGATTTGGGCAATTTCTTGGTGCAGCCAACCGCTCTCGTCTACAAAGCGTCGACTAAGCTCGCCCATGGGTACAATACCTAAACCAGTTTCATTGCTTACCATAATCACATCGCTATATTGCATGCAACGCAGTTGCTGTAAAAATAGTTCTTTTTGATGCTGAAAAAGCTTTTCGTCTTCTTTAAGCAGAAGGTTGCTGACCCATAGGGTTAGGCAATCAATTAATATAATTGTGCCTGCTTGATCGTTAGCTTGAAGGGGGGAAGAAAGATCAATGGCTTCTTCCACCGTGTGCCAATGTTGTGGACGAGACTGACGATGGTGTTGAATACGCTGCGTCATTTCGCCATCGCCGCGTTCTGCGGTGGCAATGTAAATAACTTGTTTGTTGGATTCCGCCGCACGCTGTTCTGCCAGTTTGCTTTTTCCTGAGCGGGCTCCACCCAAAATGAAATCAATCACGACTCAAATCGCTTTCGATTCCACAGGGTTTCTTCTTCGCCATCAGCGCGCGCCAACACGCGGGCCGCCACAAATAAATAATCGGAAAGGCGGTTTAGATATTTTAATCCCCATTCATTGATGCTTTCTTGCTTGGAAAGGCTCAACACTCGGCGTTCTGCTCTACGGCAAATGGTACGGGCTAGATGGCAGGTGGTAGCCGCACGATTGCCTCCTGGCAGAATAAATTCTTTCAGGTAGGGTAGTTGCGCGTTCATGGCATCAATTTGCTGTTCAAGCCGTTCAACAAAGCTCTCAGTGATGACTTTATGACCAGGCACACATAGCTCAGCGCCAATATCAAATAGGTCGTGCTGAATTTCCAGAAGCTGTTGCCTTAATGGTTCCTGGGTTTGGGGTTCTGATAAAACCATCCCAATAATGGAATTTAATTCGTCGGTTGTGCCATAGGCTTCCACTCTTAGGCTATCCTTATCTACACGGCTACCGTCGCCTAACCCAGTTTTGCCCTGGTCACCAGTGCGGGTATAGATTTTCGAGAGGCGGTTGCCCATGCTGTGTGCTCCGTTTGGTTGCGGGTAATAACCTAAGCAGGTTTGCTCTGCTTGGGTGTATGAGGAAATACCAGAGATTTTGTATCAAAAGTCACAGAATCGGATGGCAATTTACGACTATGATCTTATTAGGTCAAGTCGACAGTCATGCGATTTGGCCGGTTATTTTCTTGCAACAGAACAGCTTAGCGGAGCAAAAGGAGGAGTTGTATGTTGGCAATGGAGGCAGGCATGAAGGCTTTAAACATAGATCCCAATTTGCTGCGTGAGTTATTGAACGCTGCATCCCGTACCGCACTTACCCATCGAGGCAGTGAGCATGAAGCTTATGTTCTTGGTCAGCTGGAAGCGACCGCCAATCTTGCCTATGTATTAGCCGCGGGTTCAGGCAATGATGAACTGGAACTGCTTTGCCAGCAATTAGCCCTTGATGCACTTAACCGTTATTCAGAACTTGAATGCACCGCAGGCCTGAGAAAGCCAACATTACGAGCCGTTACCAATAACCCTCAATCAAAATGATATTGCGCGAATTGCATTTAGTATCCGCTGATTATTGGGTACATCCACTGCGAGTTTTGCCGCCTGCTGAACCAGGTAGCCGGTAATAAATTCAATTTCTGTAGGTTTGCCTTGGCGGTAGTCCTGAAGCATAGAGGACACATTATCGCCTGTTTTTATAGCCACTTCTTCAACAATGCTTAACAATGATTGAGACGGTGATGTCTGAATTGCGTGCTGTAAAACCTGCTGAACCTCATCGCACAATAACTTCATATCTTGCTTGGCCTCTGCAATTTTAAGCAGCTCTCCGTTTTTGCAGTCGTACAGGACGGTAAGTGGATTAATGGCACAGTTAATGGCCAGCTTTTGCCATAGCCGGGTTAAGATTTCGTTATCATATTCCACACTTAGTTCAACAGGCTGCCAAGCCTGCACCAGCGCTTGAGCTTTCTCTTTCCAGCTTGAGTTGGGGCTGCCCACCCAGGTGGTACCACGGCCAGCGTGCACAATATGATGATCTTTGGCTCGATAGACGCCTTCGGTAGTGGTGGCCAGCAGGTAAGGGGTGCTGGGAAACAGTGTTTCCACCACATGCCAACTGCCCATTCCGTTTTGAAGCAAAATAATTAATGTATCCTGAGTGATGCGTTGTTGAATGCTTTTCAGTGCGGCTTCTGTTTGGTGGGCTTTTACGGTAACCAGTAAGCGCCGAATGGGGGCGTCGTTTTTATCAATGGTGAAAGCATGGGTTTCTGTGCCCTCGTGTTCTTCCAATGCAATCAGACGGGCGTCTTCGCTGGGTGTGCGGCTGATGAGTGCGGTATGAAATCCGGCTTTATGTAAATGGCAGGCAAACAGAGAGCCAATGGCTCCTGGCCCTAAAATGTGAAACTCTGTCATCTTGTCAGCGGCTTGCTAGGAATCCGATTTTTTTAGGCTACGCCATCGTACCACCATCAGGCGGCCACTTTCACGGGCATTGGGAATATGTTGCTTGGTAATGGCCATCATTTTTTCTGCAGCAGGGAAGCCAGTATTTTCATCTGCCGCAGACATGCACATGGACGCCTTGATGGTCACATAACCCTTGGAGGTTTTCAGTGCCTTCACATTGAGGGCATCGAAAATGCGGCGGTAAGCTCCAGCGCTGGCTTGTTCGCCGTTGGGTTGATGTGTGATGATGGCGAATTCTTCGTTGGAAAGGCGGGCTACGGTGTCCAGTGGGCGCACCAAATGTCGCAAGCGGCGCGAGGTGGCCACGATGATTTCTCGCAGAATGGTTTTGCCGTGCTCTGCCATTAAACTCTTGTAGTTATCGATATTGATTACCAACAGGCAGGCGGCTCCATCGTTGCGCGACTGGGCATGCTTCATGGTGGCGGTTAGCCTACTCAAGGCGTAGTGGAGGTTGCCGAAACCTGTTAAAGGGTCCACCAGCGAGTGTTTCTTCAGGCGCTGGTTGGATTCCACCAGCAGTTGGTTTTCTTTCAGCAGCCGATTATGGAAAGCAGAAAGGCGGTCCGCCGCGTAAATGCGGGGTAGCAGTTGTTGGTTCATAACGGATTTGTTGATGAAGTCATCCACACCGGAATCAAACGCTTCTGCCAGCGCCGCATCACCTTCTTTCGCTGTTAGCAGAATAATGTAGGTGGCATGGTTGGTGGCTTCATCTAATTGACGTACTCGGCTAGCCAGTTCCAGCCCGTCCATTTCTGGCATCAGCCAATCGGCAATCAACACGTTCACCGGGCGGGATTCCAGCATGGCAAGCCCCTGTGGAGCACTGCTGGCGGTTCGAATATCTTTGAATCCAGCGTTCTTAAGGGTTTTGCTGATGATGGCGCCAGAAAATTTGGCATCGTCCACAATCATGATGGGTAAGTCGACATTGGGCATAAAAAGCGCTAGATCCCAGAAATTTGTTGTTGTTTATTTAATATAGCAGCAGTTTAGCTACTTAGAAGGAAATAGGTTTCTGATTTTATTCGAATCTTTACTCAGTTCTTTGCACAATGAAAGGGTTTTTCGATAGGATGCGAAGCAATTCCCAGAATGGGGCCAAATTGGATATCTGAACATGAGTGCAAGCAAAAGCCACCATTCGTGGCGTGAGAGCATCGTTGTATTTTTTCACCCTAAAGTATACACGATGTTATTTTTGGGCTTTTCTGCTGGCTTGCCCTTAATGTTGATCTTTTCCTCCTTGTCCATATGGCTTTTGGAGGCGGGGGTAAACAAATCAGAAGTTACTTATTTCAGTTGGGCTGCCTTGGGGTATTCCTTTAAGTTTGTGTGGGCGCCTTTGGTGGATCGGTTGCCCATTCCTTGGATAACACGAGCGTTGGGAGCCAGACGGTCCTGGATGTTGGCTTCCCAGGTGGGCATCATTTTGGCCATCGTGATCATGGCCATGACCGACCCAGCTCAAGGGATGAATTCGGTTTTAATCATGGCGTTTGCGGCGGTGTTGCTGGGGTTTAGTTCCGCTACCCAAGATATTGTAATTGATGCCTACAGAATCGAGGCGGCAGAAGTGGATATGCAGGCCATGATGTCTGCCACTTATATTGCCGGTTACCGCTTGGGGATGATTGTGTCAGGAGCGGGAGCGTTATACCTAGCGGACTTTTTTGGCACCACGAAAGAACATTATTTGTATGAAGCCTGGCGTGCAACGCACCTGGTTCTGCCGGTATTTATGTTGGTGGGTGTTGTAACTGTTTTATGTATTGCTGAACCCAAGGCGGCTAAACGTGACTTCGATCATTTTGCCAATCGAGATTACCTACGCTTATGTTTTTTATTTGCTGTGGCAGTAAGCGGTTTTGTTAGCGTGTTCTTTTTCTCAGCGGAATTTTTTCAATATTTATCCTCAGAGATTTTTTCAGGTGGTGGGCCTTTATTGGGTTTTGGTTTGGAAGCTGCGCGGTTTGTATCAGCCGTATTGGTAGCATTTCTGATTGCTCGTCTCTTGGTTTCGCTGGGTGTGGCTAATCAAGAGTTAGTGGCCACCAGCTATATTGCACCACTGAAAGACTTTGTGCAGAGTCACGGCTTTCAAACCACCGTTATTTTGCTGTGCTTAATCAGTTTGTTTCGAATTTCCGATATTGTGCTGGGCGTGATTTCCAATATTTTCTATACGGAGATGGGGTTCAGTAAACAGGAAATTGCCACAGCAGTAAAATTATTTGGGGTTTGGATGACTATTTTAGGTGGTTTCGTTGGCGGTGTGTTCACCATGCGTTTTGGCGTTATTCGGATGTTAGCGGCCAGCGCTGTGTTGGTTGTGTTGACGAATTTGAGTTTTATCTTGTTGGAGCAAGGCGGACACAATATGTATCTGCTCTATGGTGTGGTGTCTGCCGATAACCTGGCTGCCGGTGTGGCCAGTGCCTCATTCATTGCGTTTTTGTCTGCGCTGGTGAATGTGAAATTTACCGCCATGCAATATGCTATTTTTAGCTCACTCATGACATTGGTTCCTAAGCTTACCGCAGGTTATTCAGGTACCATTGTCGAAGCTATTGGCTACACCCACTTTTTTGTGTTTACTGCGTTTTTGGGGGTACCGGTATTACTATTTATCTACTTGGCCTCCAAGCGGCTTGAGCTTGGCACGGACTAGCCAGTCCTAATAGTATTGCTTTAAAATAAACGGTATTCTTCGCATCGTAGTATTTTTTCATGGAAGTACAATGCAAGTGCACAAGTTAGACCCCATTCCCCCTAACTGGCAGGAGATGAAACTGCCTAACACTTGGCCAGATCACA